>ONUN01000073.1 GCA_900320955.1 uncultured Methanobrevibacter sp.
AATTTGGTGAAAAAATGAATATCCAATTAAACAATAAGATGCAACTGTTGGTCTTGTTCATTTTAGCTTCAAGCCTAGTATGTATAGCCCAATCGATTATTACAACAGGTTTCGTTTATTTGATGAGCGACTTTTCCGTCTCATCAACACAAGCACAGTGGTCATATTCAGCATTTCTACTTGTTGTAGGAGTTATGATTCCATTAAGTGCTTTTATATCACGCAGATTTAGTGCAAGATCAATATTTTTCTTTTCATTGTTTATATTCCTCATAGGGTCAATCATATGTTATTTTTCAACTTCCCTAATTGTTTTGATTATTGGTAGGATTCTCCAGGCTATTGGAAACGGTATTGTAATGCCCTATGTTCAGATTTTGCTCTTGAGATCCATGCCTGAAGAAAAATGGCAGACATATATGGGACTTTATGGTTTAGTAATTGCAATAGCTCCAGTCATTGGTTCTTTTTTAGGAGGATTTGTCATAGCTTTATATGGCTGGAGAGAATTGTTCTCATTTTTCACAATAGCCACAATAATCCTTTTGGTTTTAGGAGTAGTATTTGTAAAAGACGATACTCCTACTGAAGATTATCCTCTTGACTATTTGTCTGTTGTATTGTCCATAATTGGATGTGCAGGCATAATGCTTGGTTTTACAAATGTTGCTGATTATGGATTTACACATTACATGGTAATTTTGCCAATAATAATCGGAATTATAACTTTAATTCTATTTGTAAAACGCCAATCAAAATTAGATAAGCCTTTGATTAACTTATCCATACTCAAAAACAATTATTTCATGGTGGGAACAATATTTATCTGCATTCTCTATTCATGCCTGAATGGATGCACCGCACTTCTTCCATTATTCATTCAAGGAATAGCTTACAATTCAGCAATCTTTTCCGCTTCAGTACTCCTGCCGGGCGGATTATTGATAATCGTCTTTAATATCATAGGTCCATTACTTACAAATAGAATAGGAATCAAAAAGGTTCTTATTATGGGATGCATAATTTCCATAATAGGATTTGGAGCCATGATGTTCTATACTCAGGACTCTTCATTTGAATTTATGACCATAACTCAGTCAATCCGTTATATTGGAGTAGGCTTGGCTCTGATGCCCGCCACAACATGGACTTTGACAATGGTATCAGATAAAGTCGAGGACGGAACTGCTGTCAACAATACATTAAGACAGATTTTTGCTGCAATCGGCTCATCAATGGTAGTTGTTATAGTGGCTATTTTGGCTGGAGGTGCAATAGGCCACAATTCTGCTTCAGTTGTAGCATTCAATCAGACTTCATTGATTTTACTTATTCTACATATTGTCATGATTATTTTGACTATAATATTTATTGATGATAAGGACAAAATTGAAAATTCAAATTTAAACACATAATCTCATAACTAATCATCATTGACCCCTTTCCGACTTAAATAAGTTGGATAATAATATTATACTAATTATATACAAGTTGAAAAATTATAAATAACCTCACCTATAAAACATATTATTGTAATATTTTTAAAAAGAATACAACAACCCCCATTAACGAAGATGGAAAAAATGAACAAAAACTCTCAATGGAATTCAATATTAACATTCGTAATAGCCATGATAGGCCTAACCATAGGCATAGGAAATATCTGGCGATTCAGTTATGTACTGTATTCCAATGGAGGAGGTTCTTTTTTTATACCATATATAGTTGCAATTTTAATTATGGGAATTCCATTTTTAATTTTAGAATATGGACTGGGATTTAGTTTTAAAAGAAGTTTTTCCAATTTAATGTACAACATTCGTCCTGAATTTGAAATTATAGCATGGATGGTGGTTTTATCAGTATTCATCGTCGTGATTTATTATATGGTTATTTTAGGTTGGGACTTTGCATATCTGTTAAATAGCTTTAATTTTGGATGGGGAACTGACCCATCATCATTTTTTACAAGTTATGTTGGAGGAAGTTCAAATTTATATTCCTCAACAACAATAATATTGCCCACACTTATTTGTACATTAATATTATGGGCAATCTTTTGGGCAGTATCTATTAAAGATGTGGATAAGGGAATCGGTAAACTATCTACCATTTTAATGCCTTTATTATTTATCATGATGATTTTTATTCTTGTTTATGCATTTACTTTACCCGGTTTTCACATGGGAGTAACCACATTGCTTAACCCGAATTGGTCAGCACTTTTAAACATAAATGTTTGGCTTGCAGCATTTGGGCAAACCATATTTACTTTAAGCATTGGCCAGGCAATGGTATATACATATTCAAGTTATCTGCCTAAAAATACTAAATTGGTGGATGAAGTGTTGATTGTTGTTGTTACAAACACATTATATGAGATTTTCATAGCTTTTGGAGTATTTTCAATACTTGGATATATGTCTTTAAACTCTTCAATACCTATGGACGAACTAATTAGTGAAGGTACCGGATTGATATTTATCATATTCCCACAGATATTCAACACAATGGGAATGATGGGACATATTATTGCCCCATTATTATTTTTATCCATATTGTTTGCTGGATTTACATCTTCTTTTGCACTCTTTGAACCTTTGCTTTCATCCTTATGTGATAAATTTGGATGGAGCCGGAAAAAAGGAGTTACAATACTTACAATTATTGCATGTGCAGGCACCATTCTCTTTTCAACAGGAATCAGCAGTTATTTAGTAGAAATAGTGGATAAATTTGTAAATAATTTTGGAATATTAATATTAATCTGCGCTCAAGTCATAATCTTTGGATGGTTTTATGGTGTTGAAAAGGTCATTCCAGTATTGAATGAATTTTCAACTTTAAAAGTTGGAAAAACATGGATTTTCACATTAAAATATTTATTACCTATCCTATTAATTGGTATTTGGGCATTTGGACTTGCAGACTTATTTAATAATAATAACCCACTTGAAATAATAGTGGATATAATCATTACAATCATCATTGTTGGATTTTCTGCGGCATTTACCAAATTGAACCCTAAAAAATCCTGATTTTGGTAGAAATTTAATTAACAATGTTTTTAAAGTAATTTCTTAAAAAATAATAATCATGAAATATATTAAACTTGGAAATTCAAACCTTAATGTTAGTCGAGTGTGTATGGGATGTATGGGTTTTGGCGATCCAACAATAGGAATGCATACCTGGACATTACCGGAAAAAGAATCAATTGAAGTGATTAAAAAAGGATTGGAGAATGGAATAACTTTTTATGATACCGCAATCGGTTATCAGAACGGCACTTCTGAACAATATCTTGGAAAAGCAATTGACGAGCATGCCAATCGTGAAGATATTGTAATTGCAACCAAATTCCTGCCTAGAACTGAAGAAGACATTAAAAACAATGTTTCAGGTCAGCAACATATCCATAATCTTGTAAACAAAAGCCTGGACAATCTTCAAATGGATTATATAGACTTATACATTTATCACATGTGGGATTACAATACTCCCCTTTATGATATTCTGGAAGGTCTAAACGAAGTGATTGAAGAAGGAAAGGTTAGATATATTGGTATTTCCAATTGTTTCGCTTGGCAACTTGCAAAAGCAAATGCCTTAGCTGAAATAAATGATTTTAGTAAATTTGTATCCATCCAAGGCCATTACAATCTAATTTTTCGTGAAGAAGAGCGTGAAATGATCCCATTATGTAAAACTGACAATATTGCATTAACCCCATACAGCGCACTTGCATCCGGAAGGCTCTCAAGGTTGCCTGGTGAAGATTCTAAGAGATTACAGGAAGATTTCTATGCAAAACTGAAATATCAAAACACAGAAACACAAGATTTAGAAATAATCAGAAGAGTAAATGAAATATCAGAAAAATATGATGTTTCAATGACTGAAGTTTCACTTGCTTGGCTTTTAGAAAAAGTTACCTCACCTATAGTCGGTGCAACTAAAATGCATCATGTAGATGGTGCAGTTAATGCAGTGAATTTAAAATTATCCTCAAAAGACATGAATTATCTTGAAGAACCTTACATAGCCCATGATCTGGTTGGAGTAATGGCTGACAATAAGGTTTCAGCAAGTGATGACGATAAAGTATGGCAAAAATATACAAAAAATAAAGTACGATAATTCTATACTCTTTAAAGCATAGAATTCATGATTAAAAAATCCCCAACATCATTGACTGAGGCATTTCAAAGTATTTTTGAATCCTCCCTTCCAGAGGGAGGTTCAACACGAAATTAGTTTATTTCAGTAACATCTGTTGCAAAACAAATTATACCTTCCATAATCAGACATATTCCAACTAGAATTGCAGTATATAACGGTTGTGCGATTGCGAATGTTGCAATGAAAAAAGATATTATACCTAAGATGAAAATCAAAGCAGCTGCAACTTTTGACATTGTTTCGGATTCTAACAAAACACCAATTATACCAATCAATATCATTACAAATGAAATTAAATAAAATTGGAATGCAACGAGGAAAGATAATGCGTCTATTTTATAAACAAATAGTAATCCAAATATTACTGCACAAATTCCAAGCAATATTTTAAGTGCTGAAAGATGTGTCGCTCGACTCTGTGCAGAAAATCCATCAATAATAGCGGCGAATCCAAATGCCATCAATGATATTCCTGCAATCAGAGACACCACTTCTGCACTAACTATTGGGCAAACCATGAAAATTATACCCAATATTATATATAAAATTCCAAGAACTTTCATATAATTCATAATCAATCTCCTTTTAATTATTAAAAAATATTGTCCGCAATTTATATGACAACAGCAAAAAAAAGACTATTGAAATAAATGCTAAATATAATATTTATAATTTAATCGTAATAAAGTTTTTTTGATGAACGAGGATTCCAAAAATAATAGTTTACACCCAAAATTATTCTAAACATCAACAACATATCATAGATATCTTCTAAATACATATGCAAGAATTGATCCTGCAAGATTCTGCCAAACAGAATAGAGTGCACCAGGAACGGTTGCTTGAGACAAGTTTGGAAAATGAGTCTTTGCAAGACCTGTAGACAATCCAGAATTTTGAAAAGCCAACTCAATGGCCACTGTAATAATCTGTTTTTTATCCATTCCCGCCAAATAGCCAACTCCAAATCCAATAAACATTGCAAAGAAATATTGCAGAACAATAACAATAATTATTATTGCAGAAGATGTCAAGATAGCTTGTTTGTTAACACCAATTACACCTGCAACAATCAAACAAATTACAATTGAAGATATTCCCGGCAAATAATCTTTCAACTTCTCACAGAAATCAGGGAATCTGTAATTTAACAGTATTCCTAAAATAATTGGAATAATGACAATTTCAATAATTGAAATAAACATGTCAACAGGATTGAAATTAATTTGATTGCCTATTAACAATAAAGTAATCAATGGAGTTAAAATTGGTGAAATAACAGTAGACACTGCAGTTAAAGACACAGATAATGCCACATCCCCCCTGGAAAGAAATGTGATGACATCTGAAGCAGTTCCTCCAGGCACAGTTCCAACTAAAATAAGCCCGACTGTTAATGCATCATTTAAAGAGAAGACTCTTGCAAGAAGAAATGCAATAATAGGCATTATAACATATTGTGCCGAAATACCCACAGTAATCTCTTTTGGATTTTTAAATACATTAACAAAGTCCCCTAATTTTAAAGTAGTTCCCATTGTAAAAAGAACTATACCCAAAAGCAAATTCAATATATTTATGCCATTGAAATTACCTAAAACCCATAGAAATGCATTTGGATAAATTAAAGAAATAACAACAGCCAGCAAGACTATTATGAAAAAATATTTTTCAATGAATTTAAAAATCCTTTTCATGATTTAAAATATTGACTTAATGTATTAAAAAAATTATCATTTTGCCAAAGAAAAAAAAGAAAATAAGTTAACATTAGCTGTTAACCTGAAAGTAATCCAAAATACAGTACTATTGAATCATCGCATAAACCGCAAAGATACTTGGCAACGCAATGATAATAGTATTACGGACCATTCTCCAACGAAGTATTTTCCATTGTTTTTGTGTAATATCCTTATTTTTCGGAATTTTCAAAACACTAAGAATAATTCCCGCGGACAAGAAAATGAAATAAGCATTGAGAATAAATAGATATCCTGCTCCAAGGAGCATATCCCATCTTCCATTTGCAATCGAATAGCCACAGGTACATAAAGGCGGCATAAGAGCAGTTGCAATTGCAACACCTGGAACAACAGTATTCACTTTGTCATCACGAGTTTGTCCGATGATTCCTGCAAGTCCACCAAAGAATGCTATTAGAACATCAAAAAAAGTAGGAGATGTTCTTGCAAGCAATTCTACTGTTGGTTCTTTAACCGGAGAGAGGAAAAAATAAATCATTGCTGCAGAAACACTGATTACAATCTGCACACCAAAACCCAACGCATGTTTTCGAAGAAGAGGATAATCTCCAGACACTGTTGCATATGCGGAAGCAAGAATACTTCCCATTATAGGTGATATCAGCATTGCACCAATTATCACTGCTGTTGAACTCATATTGAGACCTACAGAAGCAATTACCATAGCACATACAAGAACACACATATTTGTTCCGGTAACTTGCCCACCATCCAAGAGACGTGTGCGGATTTCCTTATATGATGCCGAATCCTCTGATAATGAAAACATCTTTCTGATTCTTCCAGTTACCGTTTCATTTTGATCTTTTTCTATACTCATAATGCCATTCCCGTTATCTCACTAAATATTGATATCTAACCATCCGAACTTGAATTGAACTACCTCAACTTTATAGATTTGAGGATTCTTACATCACAGGCCGTATACTCTTATGAGTATAGGATTATCGTGCTATCCCCCTTGCCCCAAAGGTTCAGAAATATTTAATTAATATTGCTTTTTAAACTTGATTATCTTTGAAAAAGTTTAATTTGATTTTATCATTGTCATTTATTATTTTTGTTATCTTATTATTTAAAT
>ONUN01000043.1:0-1477 GCA_900320955.1 uncultured Methanobrevibacter sp.
GACCATCAGTCACTTTTTTTCTTAACTTATTTTCCTTTAAATTTATATACAATGAAGTACAATCTATTATTATAGAAATAAATAATTTAGGTTGTGTATTTTATGGTTTTAATAGATGATACAATAAATCAACAATTATTAATCTCTCTTGACTTGAGAGATTTGATTTCGAAAGATCATCCGTGTTATTTTATAAAAAACGTTGTCGACACAATGGATTTCACAGAAGTCCATAAAAAAATTCGAAGGAAAGCCTGGAGAATCTGCATATTTTCGTGTAATGCTGTTTAGAGTAACATTAATGGGTGTGTTCGATGGTGGATTATCCAGCAGAGGCCTGGAAGAGCAAGTAAATACAAATATTGCTTACATGTACCTTGCAGGTATGCAAAAACCAGATTTCCGAACATTTGCAAGATTCAAAGAACAAAACAGAGATTTAATTAATCAAGCATTCATAAAACTCGAAGAAAACCTAAAACGAAGCATAGAACTAGATGAGCAAGAAGACGAGTTATTCGGAGATGAATCTGGAAATTCAGCCCCCCAATTCAATGATCAACAAAAAAGAATTCCAAAAAATCGCTGAAAAAATAGACCAAAAAAGCGAAAACAATCGAAATCAGGCTAAACTAAGATCAAGCAGCAAAAAAAAATTTTAAAAAGAGCAAGCTAAAGTAAAAAGGATGCAGAAAAAGCATTAAAACAAATAAACAATTTAGAACAAAATCTGGAAGAATCTGGCAAAGATATAATTAGCATTTCCGATTCTGATGCCAGAATGATGATAAACAAGAAAGGCCGTTGGGAATTCTGCTACAATTATCAAATCGCTGTGGACGCAGAAAGCGGAATAATCGTTTCAACAGCCCTAACTCAGAATCCTACTGATTTTAATGAATTACAACCACAAATAGGGAATTTAGAATCAAATCTTGGCCCATTAGCCTCAGGCACTCAAATTTTAGCAGACAACGGTTACTCAACCGATGAAGCAACAGTTTTTCTTGAGCAAAAACACTTGGATGGCTACATTGCAAGCAGAAAATTAGCTAGAAAAGTTAAAAACCTTATAAATAAGGACAAACCATTTTCTAAAGATCATTTCACATATGATATTGAAAAAGGAACTTATATTTGCCCTCTTGGACAAATATTGGAAAATCAAAGTGAGTATAAAATACGGGAAAATCGGCAAAAGATTGTTTTTTGGTCAAATAATTGCAAAGATTGTCCAAAACAGCATGGATGTGTTGGAAAATACAGATATCGGACAATTATGGATTATGGGACTCCTTCGAAGATTCGTATGCAGCGAAAAATGGAAGCTGAGTGGGCACAGGAAATTTATAGTTTGAGGTCACAGATAGTGGAATTGCCGTTTGCTGACTTAAAACATAATATTAAGTTTAATGAATTCACTACAACTGGATTGGAACGTTGTGATACAGAATTAAAATTAATGGCAACTGGATAC
>ONUN01000043.1:1482-11208 GCA_900320955.1 uncultured Methanobrevibacter sp.
TTTAAAAGAATATTCAATGAAAATGAACAAAAGATCCAATTCATAAGAAAAAAAGTAAAAGATTTTTTTTTTTGGGATTTTGGAAAAAATTAAAAAAAAAATTGGGATCATGAATTTGATTTTTTTTTAAATTTGTGACACCCTCTCTATTTCTAATTATTAAACTATTTTTTGTGTTTTTTATGGTTTAAATGATTTTTTTCATTATTTCTTATTATTAAACTATTTTTTGTGTTTTTTATGGTTTAAATGATTTTTTTCAATATTTCTTATTTTAAAATATTTTGTATTTTTCTATATTTTAAATAATTTTTTTGTGTTTTCTTCCAGTATTCTTATGATTTCATATTCTTCCATATTCAATTCTTCAGCTATTTTTCCAGTTATGATTTTTAGGTTTAAAGGAGTATTTGGTTGGTCCCTTTTTCCTTCAGGGCTTAAATATGGTGAATCTGTTTCTACAAGAATATGATTCATATCTATTTTCTTTAGAGTGTTCCTGATTTTCTTGTTTCTGATGTGTGTGACTGTTCCCCCTATTCCAATATAGAAACCTAATTTGATGAATTGCTGTGCCATTTCAGCAGAACCTTGATAGGAATGAAATGATCCTACAACATCATGTTTTTTTATGGTGTCATATGTGTCTTGAATTGCCTTTCTTGAGTGGACTATTACTGGAAGCTCATGCTTTTCAGCTAAATTTAGCATTTTTTCAAACAGTTGGATTTGGCTATTTCTATTTTCTTTTCCATTGTAGTAGTCAAGACCTATTTCCCCTACTGCCACTACTTTCTTATTATTTAGCTGATTGTCTAATAGGGAAATGTCTTCATCGTTTATCCCATCTGCAAGGGTGTAATAGTATCCTAAGGCAGCATAGACATTTTCATGCTTTTCTGAAAGCTTTAACACTTCTTCATTGCTTTCGGAATCAGTTCCATTTAATATTAGGATTATGTCATTGTCTGCTGCTTCTTTTATTATTTCCTCTGCATTTTCCATTTCGCTATTGTAGATGTGGCAATGTGTATCTATAATCATAGGATTCCTCACTGATGAGCAAATAATTTTTATTCTCATGTTAAATATTCTTTTTACAATTGTGAGCATAATTTTTATTCTTACACTTTAATTATTTTCTTTTTACATTTGTGAGCATAATATTTATTCTTACACTTTAATATATTCTTTTTACATTAACTTTTTATTGTTTTAATCCTAATTATTATATGATAAATAATTATTTGGTGAGCGGATATGGATGAGAAGTTTTTGAGAACAGAAATGTTGATTGGAAAGGAGGGAATGGAAAAATTAAGAAATGCTAAGGTAGCTGTTTTTGGCCTTGGTGGTGTTGGCTCTTTTGTTTGCGAAGGACTTGCAAGAAGCGGCATAGGGAATTTTGTGCTTGTGGATTTTGACAAGGTTGATGAGTCCAATATCAATAGGCAGATAATCGCCACAACAAAGACAATAGGCAGAAACAAGGTTGATGTTATGAAAGAGAGGATTTTAGACATCAATCCTGATGCAAATGTTGAAATTCATAATGAATTCTATCTGGCAGATTCAACATCAGATATCATTAGAGATGATTTGTCCTATGTTGTTGACTGTGTGGATACGATAATTGCCAAGATTGCAATCATATGCAAATCCAAGGAAATCGATGTTCCAGTTATGTCCTGTATGGGAACTGGAAACAAGCTTGATCCTACAAAATTCGAAATAGATGATATTTATAAGACCTCATACTGTCCCCTTGCAAGAATAATGAAAAAGGATTTAAAAAAGAGAAATATAAAGAAATTAAAGGTCTTGTATTCTAAGGAACATCCTATAAACACAAATGATTGTGAAGTAAACCAGAATAATAATAAGTATAAAGTCAAGGGAAGCGTTTCATTCATGCCTCCAGTTGCAGGATTAATGATTGCAGGTGAAGTAATAAAGGATATTGCTAATAAGAAATAGAATTTAAAAAGAATTATTTTAATTAAATATAAATAAAAGAGAATTGAAGATATGGTTAATAGAAATGGAATTTAAAAAGAATTATTTAATGAAATATAAGTAACGGCGAATTGAAGATATTAAGAAATAGAATTTAAAAAAAAGATGTTAGGCTCATGAAGGAATTTCATGAACTTGTTTATTTCTCTTCCACTATCTTACCGCTCATATGCTCTATTGTAATCTCATACAATTCGGTAACATCCAAAAGCCTGTCTATTTCTGATTTTGTTTCCTCTTCAGTTGGGAAGAACTTGTTTCCCATATGAGTCAACTTTTCTATTTTTGTTTCCTTATCCTTGATTGTTTTCATTCTTCCAAAGACAATCACGCTTTTAAAGGTGTACCACCAACTGTCTGATTTCACTCCTTTGTCAATTACGCAAAAGGAAACCTTATCGTGCTTTTCTATTGCATCCCTTTTATGGCTTTCCTTAATGGTTCCATGAAAATATATCTTTCCATCTATATAATCATGACTTAAAGGCACTGCATAAGGATAATCTTCATCACCTAAAACAGCCAATACTCCACGAGGCTCATTAGTTAAAATATCTATGCACTCTTCTTCACTTAAGGCTTGTTTTGCCCTTCTCATTTTTCTAAACATATTAAACGGTTTCCTTTTTTTTAATCAATTTTTGAATCACTTTCCACTTTCTTTCATGTTCTTTAAATTTGTTTTAAGTATACGATAGATGTTTTCTGCACCTATGATTTCCTCATCAGGTACATTCCACTGGGAAGGATATAAGATAAATGGTTCTGTTTGGCTTCCTCCGGCTCCTCCGTGGCTTCCAACCAATTCTTCAAATGCACAGACCTCATCCTTTTCAGCATCATAAAAGCTGTTGACTAAAAGGTCTGGAGTGTATTTGAAGGAACTGTTTCTCTTTAAATGTTGAACTATGTGGTCTCCGAAACCTTCAAGAGGGTTTTCACCTTCTATTTCATCCTTATCCAGATAGTATATTCCATTTTTGCCTATTGCCCTGTCTCCATTTTCAGATGACCTGACTAATATGAATCCTATGTATTCGTTTTTGATGATTTCATTAATCATATCTGGAAACATTTCGTTGATTTCTTCATAGCTTAGCCTATGGCTCCATTTGGTCATATAAATTATTGCAAGATTTCCAGATGCAAGAACAACGATTTCAGATTCTGCTAGCTTTTGTTCTTTATATGCATTTCTTTTGTTTTTAAAGTATTTGATTTTACCTGAAAATGGATTGTATGCTCCAGCAAAACGGTCTTCGTTTGAAGACATTTCAGCATACATGTTCATGTCTTGAGGAAGCAGTGATTTGATGAAATCTTCAAATGATTGTCCATATCTTTGTTTGAATGTTGCACCATTGGTCTGGCCATGGTCTGACTGTATAACGAGATGATATTCTCTTGGAGAATATTTCTTTCCTTCAATCAAATGTTTTATCTGTCTGTCCATTCCTTTAAGGGCAGCCCATACATCTTCATCTCTGACTCCTGAATGGTGGGCAATCTCATCATATCCTAAATATGTGGAATATGCAACATCAACATCCCCTACCATCATGTCTCCAATCAGTGCCTCGGTGTTGATTTCCCTCATGTATACATTGGTTCCTGCTCTTGTTGGAATATATGGGATTCCTCTTGAAATTCTTGGTCTGATATTCAATATCTTGTGTTTCAATTGGGAAATTATTTCATGAAACATATCACCTAAAAGCTGTATGACTATACATGCAAAATAGTTAGGTTGTGAAAAAATGGTAAACCATGCACCGTTATATAGTTTTTTCAAATCTTATTTGAAAATTCGTGAACAAATTGAAGAAGATGAGACATGCACCGTTATATAGTTTTTTCAAATCTGTTATTTTACTGAAAGTGAAGATCACATCATCGGTATCACCTGAAAACAGATTGGATCTGCTCGCTCCATCATCAACAAGCAAACCATTTCCATCAGATATTCTTTCTTCAAGTATTTTAACCTTTGAAATTCCTGAGCATTGCATTATCTGATTGTCATTTTCCTTTTCAACCCATCTGAAAGCAGTAATATCTTCATTGTTTCCATGGAGAATTCCTGCCTGGCTGGCTCCAGTCTGTGAAGACAAGTCGGTTTCCCATTTTTTAAGGGTATGGGTTTTGTTATCAAGCATTGACTTGACAGTAGGCATATCTCCCTTCTCAACAGCTTCACACAAAACATCATATGCAAGACCATCGATTTCCACGATTATCACGCCAGGATAATTCTTAGGGTCGCCTTTTCTTTTCCTTTGAGCTTCTCTTAACATTGCACTGTAATGAGGATTGTTTTCTTCACTTGCAAATAGGACTGATAGAATCATTGAAATAAACGCTATGGTCAATGGTAATATTATCACTCCCCATCCAGGAAATTCTATCCCTAAAAAATGTCCGAAAAATACATATATTCCCCCATTTAAACTAAGGGCAGCTATTCCAAAGGTCCAAACAAAAATTGGCATTAGTAACTTTGTTAGAAATGGCCATACCGCTAAATTGAAAGTTGCAACAGCAAATATGAGTAGCACAACATGGCCTAAATTGCTTAGTGTGAGATTCAATCCAGAGCTGATTAAAATCACTCCCAGCACATTTGAAATAAACAGTATCAAATAGCTTTTTGCTGATAATCATGGTGCTTTCTTAAGTTCATCAATGTCTCTCATAATCTTTACCCTGATTTATTTATGAAGCCCAAATTCTGGAGCTTAAGTTTAACATTTTTTTCATTGTTATTATTTAATTATATATTTAATGATATATTATTTAAATTTTGGACTAAATTTTTGTATAATGTGTAGAAATAGTGGCATAATGTGATTTTCAAATTCGTTTTTTTTTTGATTTCATTTTCAAAATCACTTCTTGAAAAAGGCAATTCATAGCAGTCCTACAATAGACTGGAAGCAAATGCTGTAACAAATTGATTAAAAAGTAAAAATAAATGTAAAAAATAAGTTAAAAATTTAAAGGAGTTTTTTTTAAACTCTTTTTTTAAGATTTAAATTAATCTATTTTTTTTTTAAAATTCTAATTGAAATTATTTCTTTTTTTAAGATTTAGATTAATCTAATTTTTTTTTAAAATTTTAATTGAATTCATTTCTTTTTTTAAGATTTTAAATATTCTAATTTTTCTTTTAAAATTTAATTGAAATCATATCTTTTTTAAAATAAAAACGCCATGAAGAGGATTTGAACCTCTGGTACTTACGTACTTCCGCTCTCAAGGCGAATGCCTTCAGCCTGACTCGGCCATCATGGCAAATGAATGAGTATAAGTGAGGATAGAAAGATTTGAACTCTCAGCACTTGGTCTGGAGCCAAGCATTTTAGCCATTAAACTATATCCTCATTTATTAATGGATAATATGGAGAGCTATTACAAGCATATTATCCCTTAATCTTTATCAAAATAATAGCTAGACGTCTTTAATTCAATAACTTATCTTGGGCCTTAAAGAATTATTTTGATAAGTGGGAGTGCTGGGATTTGAACCCAGAGTCTCCTCATTGCAAGTGAGGGGTCTTACCATTAGACCACACGGCCAGAAATAAAAATTAAATTAAATTGAGTGCTTTAGCTGGGATTTGAACCTAGATGACGCCATTGGAAGTGGCGGGTGTTGCCTATTACAGTACTAAAGCATTTACAGATTTTTTAAGAGTTGGCCTGGGAGGATTCGAACCTCCAATCACTTGTGTATCAGACAAGCGCCTTGCCAGACTTAGCTACAAGCCAATTTGAATCGAATTTTTATATGTGAATCATAAAAATCACATTTCATTTTCCATAAGATTTTTAATGGTGTGAATGGGATTTGAACCCATGTGTGTTTAACCACAAAGGATTAGCAGACCTTCGCCATACCTGGCTTGGCTATCACACCAAATGATTTTCACCAATACAGTTTTGAAACTGCTTATCTGATTGAAAGTTTTGTGGAATGTCAATCATCCACTTGTATAAAGTGAGCCCAAGGGGATTTGAACCCCTGATCTTTCGGTTAAAAGCCGGACGCCTTATCTGGCTAGGCCACAGGCCCATCTTTCAATTTACAATGGGTTGAAGTTATTACACTCCAACCCACACAATGTGACAAATATCGCATATTTTGTAAAGATTAATTCTTTGAGTTATTTTAAGATGCAAATATTTATTTGAGCGATTCTAAGAATGTAAATATCTATTTGAATGATTCTAAGGATGTAAATATTTATTTGAGTGATTCTAAGAATATAAATATTAACTCTTAGGAATTCTAAGAAATTTATCTTTAAACGGTTCTAAGAAGATTCGAACTCCTATTTTCCGATTAACAGCCGGGTGTTCTACCTGTTGAACTACAGAACCAATGAATTAATAAATGGGACAGCCAAGATTCGAACTTGAGTCTGATGCTTCCAAAGCACCTATGCTAGACCACTGCACTACCGTCCCAAAAAGTCTCTGTGAAGGGATTCGAACCCCCATAAACGGCTCTACAGACCGTCGCATAACCATTTTGCTACACAGAGTTTAAAGGAATATATTCTCTTGGAGGTAAATTATGGCATTTGATATTAGGATTGTTTGGTAATTAACGGAGGAAAAAAATGTAAAATTTGATGATGAGAATATATTCCATCTGTTTAAATATAGTTTACAACTATTTTAAATGAGACATGCTGGATTTGAACCAGCGATAAACGAATCTTCAGCTCGTCGCTTTCCCGCTTAGCTAATGCCTCAAACATTTTATAATGATAGTTAGTAAAATTAAGTTAAGGTTAATTAAGCTTGGGTGTGTGTTATGATTAATTAAGGGGGAATTGACTTGGATTAACAATTTGTGATATGGTTGAGAGAATTGTTTTTATTCAAGCTTAAAATTCCTTAACCTAATTGTAAAAATGCATTGATTGGCTATATTCTGGAATTGTATTTCCCAAATAAACTGATGTGTGTGGTGAATGGTTGGTAGGTTGGTGTTGTGTTTGGGGGCTTTATGTTTTTTTGATTTTCAAGTTCCCAACACAAACCTGTTTACCACATCTTCACCATCAAAGGGCTTATAGTTGCATTTAATATTTCCTTGGAAATAGGCATAGCCATAATCCTTATCTGAAGATTTGGGTTTAATAAAATTTTTAATGTAAGTATTCATTTTATCACGTCGTTTTGTCTTATAAGTTGTATTATCTTTATAATAGCCGAGATGGGATTCGAACCCATGATGAGACTAACTCAACGGATTTTGAGTCCGTCGCTTTACCGCTTAGCTACATGGCTATTTGATTTGTTTTTTTTTCTACAATTTAAATTCTGTTTTGTCTTATATATAACTCGAATAAAGTTTTCACTTTATCCAAGATATTGGAAACATATTCAGTTTTCACTTTATCTAAATTATCAGAAAACGATCCAAAGAATTATGGGGATCTTTTGAATTCTGTTTGATAGCTATGATGGGATTTGAACCCATGACGAGACTAACTCCACGGATTCTAAGTCCGCTGCCTTAGACCTGACTTGGCATTACATAGCTCTTTGACTTTTAGATGATTTTGTTTTTCATCATCATATTAACTTGTGTTTTAGAGGGTATATAAATCGCATAAAGCAAAATCTTTATTTAAAAAAGTTTTTAAGATTTAAAGTAGATGAGTAAAAATTAGAAAAAGCAGGATAAGTCTATTAAAATAAGTTAATTTAATAATTATATTAAAAAATATTTAAAAAAGGTATAAAGAGAAAAAGAGGTATTTTTAATAGTGTTTTTTAATAAGGGGCTATAAAAAGAAAAAGAGGTATTTTTAATAGTGTTTTTTAATAAGGGGCTATAAAAAGAAAAAGGAGTATTTAAAAAGTATTTATTTAATAAAAAAAGAAAAAAAGAAAGTTGATTATTTAAAACCAACTTTTAGATGATTCTATAATCTCATCAACAATGATTTCTGCAGAACCGATGTAGGTATGAGGATCCATGATTCTTTCAACATCTTCTTTTGTTAAGAATTGACTTGCATCAGGGTCTTCAAGGATAAGGTCTGCTAATAATAGTTTCTCTTTGTTTGCTTTAATTGCGTTTTTCCTTGCTACTCCATAAGAGGTTTGTTTACCCATTCCTGCTCTGGTAAGTTCTGCCATCAATCTTTCTGCCATGATTAATCCATTGGTGAAATTCAAGTTTCTTTCAATGTTTTCATCATAGAAGATGAGATTGTTCATAAGCTTGATTGTAAGATTTAAGATGTAGTCACAAAGGATACAGGCTTCAGGGAACATGATTCTTTCACAGGAAGAGTTGGTTAAGTCTCTTTCGTGCCAGAGTGGGTTGTTTTCCATAGCTGCATTTACGTAGGATTTAACGATTCTTGCAACACCACAAATACGTTCTGCAGTAATTGGGTTCATCTTATGTGGCATTGTACTGCTTCCAACTTGTTTTTCAGGGTCAAAAAATTCTCCTAACTCTTGAATTTCAGTTCTTTGTAAGTTTCTTACTTCAAGAGCTATTTTGCTTAAGGTTGTTGCTATGTTAGCAAGGGTTGCTATGAATTCTACATGGTTGTCCCTTTGCAATACTTGGTTAGTGATTGGAGCAGGCTTAAGTCCTAAAATTTCAGATACTTTCTTATGAACTTCCCAACCTTGGGTTCCAAGTGCAGCGGTAGTTCCTACAGCACCATCCATCATACCAAGACAAACATTGTCTTTTGCATGTTGCAATCTGTCGTATTGCCTGTGAAGTTCATCTGCCCAAATTGCAAATTTCATACCATAAGTGGTTGGAAGTGCATGTTGGCCGTGAGTACGTCCAATACAGACTTTAGTCTTGTTTTCTTCAGCTAAATTAAGGATGATTTTGGTTAATCTTTCGATTTTTTCCTCTAAGACTTCAATTGAGTCCTTAATCAATAATGAGTTGGAACTGTCTACAATATCATTTGATGTAGCTCCAAAATGAACATATTCTCCAGCTTCACCTTCACATACTTCACTTAATCCTTTTGAAAGGGAAGCGATATCGTGTTTGGTTTCAGCTTCAATTTCGCTTACACGTTCTACTGTAACAAATTTGGTGTTTGCTTTTGCTTTGATTTCATCTGCAAATTCCTTTGGAATGATTCCATGTTCACCTTCAGCTTGAGCCAATGCAGATTCAATATCTAACATTCTTTGTTGCTTGTTTTCTTGTTCCCAGATTCTTTTCATTTCTGGAGTTCCATATCTAAATTCAATTGGATGTATTGCCATTTAAACTCTCCTTATTGTAGATAAATTAATTTAAGAATAATTCTTATAATTTTAATATTGTTTTTTATAAGTTCTAAAAATAATTAAAGCTATTTTTAGACATACAATTTTATTTTTGAATTTTAGATTAAATATATTTTATTAATTTTTATATTTTTTTAGATGGATTTTATGATTATTTAATTATTTTATAAAGTTTTATTATTTTTTTAGCTTATTTTGGGTTGATTTTTTTGATTATTTTATAGAGTTTTATTATTTTTTTAGCTTATTTTGGGTTGATTTTTTTAATATTTTTATAAAGATTTATAAATTATAATAATAAATTATTATTTGATTAAAGAATTTGAGAGTGTGTAACGATTATGACCCTCACCCACATTTTTCTTAACTTATTTTCCTTTAAATTTATATACAATGAAGTACAATCTATTATTATAGAAA
>ONUN01000044.1 GCA_900320955.1 uncultured Methanobrevibacter sp.
TAGAAACGAACCGAAATATTTACCACATATCCTCGAAACAATTGCACTTTGCATGGGCCTTGATGCAGAAGAACTCGCAGTTCAAGTTACTAAAAATACTAAAGAATTTTTTAAAATATAAAGGAGATGAAAAAAATGGCAGTAGAACCTCATAAACATTGTCCTATTTGTGGGACACCAATACCTTTAAACGAACTTGTATGCTCCCCAGATTGTCAAAAAGTTTGGGATGCAAGATTAAATCAAAGAAAAAGATCCCAAATAATATTATATGTAGTTATTGCAATATTCTTAATAATTTGGGCAATCTTGACATTTATGAAATAAGTGATAAATATGATTTTAACATCTTCAAATACTCTTGAAAATAAAACAGTCATAGAATATAAGGGATTAGTTACCGGAGAATCATTAATTGGTTCCAATATCTATAAAGATTTATTTTCAGGAGTTCGTGATGTTGTAGGTGGAAGAACATCCAGATATGAAGAAGAAATTCAGAAAGCACGTGATATTTCATTAAACAGTATGATTGAAAAAGCTGAAAATTTAGGTGCAAACGCAATTATTGGACTTAAAATCTCTTATGACAACCTTGGAGGTACCATGGGAAACACCATTCTTGTTACAGCTTATGGTACTGCAATAAAATACGAATAACATGGAACTTAGTAACAAAGAACTTACAAAAAGTGAAAAACGAAAAGCAGTGCTTTGTATTAGTCTCGGTACAGGAATAGGGCTTATTGTTTATGGGCTCTTTTTATATTTTCACATAGACATATACGGATGGAATTTAGGTTTAATTTTTGCACCTTTAGCAGCAGGTTATGCTGAAACCATTTTGGCAAATAAAATCATAGGCGAAGATATCGGAGCAATCAGTGCTTTTATTCTTTTTATTGATACTGTTATCTACAGCTTTATTTTAAAAAATCCAACATTAGGATGGAATCTTATAACCTTTGGATCAATAATAGTCATTCTTCAAGCAGCATTCCCAACATTAATTAATTATATTCTTTTAGTTGTTGTTGGAGGAATTCTTTCAAATTTTATAAAAACAATCAAAGATTATGAAAACAAAATTAAGTCCATCTATAAAAAACAGCAATATGTTAAATGGGATGGACCTGACGTTATAGAAGATGATGAATTGATTCTAGTTTATGATGAAGAGGAAAGCAATCGAAAAATCAATGATTTGGATTTTTACTTCATAACCAGTACTGACATGAAAACTAGAAAACATGAAATTGTAGGAATCTATCAAACAGAAGTTATTCTAGATAAAGACCGAAGAATTATTAAATTAGAACCTGAAAAAGCTGAACAGAAAGTTCTCTCAAACATTAAAGAAGGAAAAGATGAATGTTTAATCAGATTGGCTGAAAAAATTAAAAAAGATGGCGGAAATGGAATTTTAAATCTGTCAATGACCTATAATTTGATTGGAATAGGGGGAGATAATATCCAAATTACCGCAAGAGGAATGGGCATTTATCTCCAAAATTAAAAAAAAAAGCATCTTGTTAATAAGACGCTTTTTTAAGTTATAATTGATTGTATTTTAATTTTAAATCAAATTTAGCGAATTCAGTTTCGTTTAAAAATTTCTCCATATCTTTATCTAATTTTAAAGCCAGATCAACAACTACCCCTAAAAAATTATCATAGTCTTCTTTTGATTGTGAATCTAAACCATGAGCTAAAATGGAATTATTCCTTTTTTGAGTCAAATCCCTAATCTTACTTTCATTATCCATATAATATTTACCAAGTTCGTCGCCCAATTCATTAAGTAATAGGAAATCGGCAGTTAAGCCAATTCTTATTTTACCGTCCTCTCTCATTTTTTCCAGATAATTAATGAAATCTTCAGATACGTTCTTTTCTAAAAGAATTGAAGTATCTATATCTGAACTTTTAAGGTTGTACTTGGACAATTTAACTTGAGCAATCAGTTCAAATGACCTGTATAAACGAGCTATAGCATCATCATATTTATATTCAGCTGCTTTTCTTTTAGAATTATTAATTAAACATGCAAGCACATAACAATTTTTCAAATTTAATGATTTTGAATTGACAATAATGCCTAAAGCCCTTAAATTTTTCTCTAATTTAACTCTGACTTCAATGAATTCCCGATAACTCATATCAACTTCTTTCAAATAAGCATATGCATTTTCAAAGTCCATGTTGTCCCAGTAATAATAGGATTTACAGAGATTGAGAAAAGAGTCCTTAGGAATTGTTATATCTACAATGCGCTTTAAAACATCAATACAAGGCATAAAACGATTAGAATTGAAATTACCTCTAGCCCTCATTATTGAAATTCTATCATATATTTTATACAAATTCTGATAGTTTATTATTTCAGTTCCCAAAGAAACATCTCCTTTAGTTCTGTCCCCGCTGACAGAAATTAAATCCTTGCTATAAAACATTCCACAACAGGCCATAGCTGCAGACATTGTTTTAGTTCCAGATGTGTAATCCATTATAATTTGATATTCCTTGGTTATATCCATATCCAATTCCCATATTTTAGATTCAAATGTTTCAAAACATGTGTTGAAATCATCAATAGCCTCAATAGGAACAATTTCATAATCATCATCCACTAGGAATTCATCATTATCATTTACAAATAACTCTTCAATATATCTGATTGTTTCCCTAGATTTCTCAGATGCGAAAAATACAACTTTATTTGGATATATTTTAGTTATTGTGGAATATAACTTTTGGGCAAGTAATTTAAAACCTCTATCATCAGAATTTGAATCAGTCCCAGTTCCTACAATCATAAATAATATAACTTCTTTTCTTTTCATATTATCACAAAAACAATTATAATTAAATACTTTATAATTTTTCTTTAAAAAATTTATGGAATTTACAAAATTATGGTAAAATACCTAACATTTTCAAAGCCATATAAAATACCAAAATTGAAAATACTATTTTCAGTTTCTTTTGGGGAACTTTATGGGCGAATTTTGCACCAACCGATGCCAGTGGGACTGAAAAAGCAGCAATTAACACAAAATTAATTATGCTAACATATCCTATTGAATATGGGAATGTATTCACTCCCCATCCTGAAACAACATATGATAAAAATCCGCCAATTGCAGTTAATGAAATGAAAATGGATGATGTCCCAATTGCTTCAATCATTGAAAAACCTAAAAGAGTAGTCAAAATAGCTATTAAAAATATTCCTCCACCAACACCCAAAAGTCCTGATGAAAATCCAACAGCCAATCCAATGATGGCAATTGAAAGTAAATTAAAAGGTATTCTTGAATCCTGTCTTTCCTTATTAAGATTAAGTAGATTATTGATTGATATAAACAGTAACAAACAACCAAAAATTATTTCCAATATTCTTGATGGAAGTCCAGATGCTACAAATCCACCTATAACTCCACCGATTATTCCAAAGATTCCTAAACGTAATCCTGGCTTAATGATATTATCCATTGTTCTAGTATGCCTATATGCCCCACTCAATGAAGTTGGAACAATGATTGCCAAACTAGTCGCTAATGAAATGAGCATTGCCAAATCCGGCTCTACTCCAATGTATTTTAACAAGAAATATTGTAAAGGAACAATAATGAACCCTCCGCCAACACCCAAGAGACCAGATGCAAATCCTGCACAAATACCAATCAAAATTAACCCAATGAAATACTCAACCGGAAACATAAACATCATTTATATAAACTATTAATACTTAAATTATTGTAATGAAAGTTAATAAAACTATCATAGCAGGAATTATATTTATACTAATTGGAGGAATAATCTTTGCAAGTGACATTCTTAATCCAATTATTAGACCAGTCACACAGCTATTTTTAATGGGTTCATCCAAAGGAAAAGATATTCTCTTTTTTGGTCTTTTAGGTTTGTTTTTGATAATTCCACAATTAATTAAAAAAGATTATAATTCCGAAAAATTCCTTCAAATATCAATGGGAATTGGTTGGCTTTTATTAGTTTTAGGAATTGGTCTGGAATTCATGTTCAGAGCACAAATGGGAATTAAACTCAACACTGTCTTTTGTGCTATGTCTAACACAATGACAACTACAAGCATTTTGCATACTCACCTGCTAAAGTCAATTTTAGGAGCCATTATAAGTCAAATTATGGGACCTTTTGTTCAAAGTAACATTCACACTAGCGTTGGTCTATACCAATATGTTCCAAGTTTCGGTTTTATAGTGATTCTGCTAATTCCTGCATTATTTGTCACATTAATTTTAGCAATTAAAAATCGCCCATGGTTGACAAGATTCCTTTTAGCTTTCTTTTCAAGTTGCCTGATTATTGGAGCTATAGATGGAGGACTATTCGGAACACCAGCACTGGTTGGAATTTTTGGATTATATTTAGTTTACAGAAATGGATTCTATATGAATTATATCCTTTACAAGTACTTGTTAAAAGATAAAAATTCACTTGAGAAAAACGAAGAAATCCAGCCAATTTACAGAAATCGTGGATTTAAAGAATGGAGATATATAATTAATAGATTCCTAATTTGGTTTGCAGTAATTGGAATAATTATCTTAAGAATGAGTGTTGGAATGGCTGGTGCGGAAACCGATTACTATACTGTAGATGTTGTAAATCCTGCAGACAATATTGATTTGGGAGATATTAATTCAAAGGTCATAGAGAAAAAAAATCATCATGATTCACATACAATCACATATCATATCGACCACAACTATAATGAAATGGAACTTATAAATGATTTGAAAATTCCGCTAGACCACTCGTGTGAATATTACACAGTAACATGGAATATCTATTCTTATCTCAATAATACAGCCAGTTAAATAGTTATGCTTTTATATTTCAAAGATAATCTAAATATAATGAAAAAGATTTATCTCATTTTACCTATATTGGCTGGATTTATGTTTGGATCAAGCGGTTTTTTCGTTCGAACATTAACTCAAAATGGCATTGATTCAACTACACTGTTATTTTTAAGGTTTTCAATTGCCATAATTCCCCTATTAATTGCTATTTTTTTAACCGATACAAAGTTATTGAAAATAGATTTAAAGGACATTCCTCTTTTTTTGGTTTGTGCAATATGTATTTTTGGACTGAATATATGTTACAATGAATCAATGAATACGGTTCCATTATCTTTAGCTGCAGTGCTATTGTCATTGGCCCCGATTTATGTATTGATTCTAGCATACATATTATTTAGAGAAAAAATTACTGCCAAAAAGTTAATTTGTATGGCATTGGCAATTTTCGGATGCATATTAATGACTAGAGTTTTAGAGAGCAATTTAAACAATACACCATTAATTGGCATCATTTCAGGAATAGGGGCAGGATTATTCTGGGCGATCTATCTAATGGCATCCAAAAAATCTATTGAAAATGGAAATCACACATACACAATACTAATCTACTCAATAGTATTTATCTCAATAGCATTGATTCCAGTTACAAATTTTAGCCAAATTACAAGCTTCATATCAATTAATCCAATATGGACAATTATATTTTTGATTATACATTCAACGTTCTCATTTGCATTACCATATATTCTTTCTACAACAAGTTTGAAATATATCGACTCAGGAGTGTCTTCAATATTAATGTCTGGAGCGGAACCTCTTGCAGCACTAATATTCGGATTATTAATTTACTCAGAAGTTCCAACATTTCTAATGTTTTTCGGATTCATTCTGACAATAGTATCAATCATGACATTAAGTAAAAAAGAAAATGTGAAAAATTAATTTGGTAAACACCAGGGAGAGGTGTATTTCAACTGTAAAATGATTACCTACCAACATTTCAATGAAAACTACCAATAATTTGTTTTTTAGTTATTTTAGAACTTTACAATACACAATTAAAAAAATAAACTTTTTAAGGATGATTCCTTAAAAAAATGTAAAAAATATTGATTTACTAGGAATACATTTCCATACAATAATTTAATTAAATCAGACATTATTAAAAATATTTATTCAAAATTCAATGAAAAAAGAAAATACTGAAAATTAGCTAATCATTAGAAAATTTAATGAATATAAATTAATTATAAAACTTAAAAATAAATTTGTCAATATTCCATTTTAATTTTAAAATAGTGTTGTCTTGGAAAAAAATCCAATTCTAGATACAGACAAAAAACACTTAAAATTTAAAAAACAACTTTTTTTACAAAGATTTATTAAATCTAAAAATAAACTTAAAAATATGATTTTAAGCATTATCATACCTACTTACAACGAGGAAGAATATCTCCCAGTTTTATTAGAAAGCATAAAAAAACAAAATTTCAATGACTATGAAGTAATTGTGGCAGATGCTAACTCAACTGATAGAACACGAGAAATCGCCAAGGAATATGGATGTCTTATAGTAGATGGAGGTCTTCCAGCAGTAGGCAGGAACAATGGTGCTAAAGTTGCCAAAGGAGAGTATTTACTTTTCCTAGATTCCGATTTGGAGCTTACAGATGATTATTTGAGAAATGCAATATATGAATTTAAAATGGAAAGGCTTGGAATAGCCATTACTCAAATGCTTCCAATGTCAAATAGAATTGAAGACAAACTATTCCATGAGTTTGCAAATTACTTCATGATTGGCGTTGAAAACATCAAACCACATGGTGCAGGTTGTTACGGAATTATTGTGAGAAAAGAATTGCATGATGAATACGATGGTTTCAATGAATCATTAACTTTTGGTGAAGATACAGAATATATTGAAAGATTGGCTAAAAACGAACCGTTTAAAGTTCTGAGAAATGCTAAAGTTGGTGTTTCAACCAGAAGACTTGAAGAAGAAGGAATTCAAACATTAATAAAGCAATACGGAAAAAGTACAGTAAACGATTTTCTGGGAAAAAGAACTGACGCCGAAGAACTAGACTATTCCTTTGACCATGGAAATGAAAAGAATGACTCATCAGAACTGTCAGGACTTGAAAAAAATGCAAAAAGAATCAATTCAATTAAATCAAGTTATGAGAGTTCAGTAGAAAGATACAACAATACAAGATCAAAAATAAAAGCAAATCATCGTAACAGACAAAAAAAAGTTGTCTTTTACTGTGTTTGCGGTGAAGGAATGGGTCATGCCATCAGAACAGGAGTCATTGTTGATAGAATTAAGGAAAAATATGACGTGTATTTATTTTCAAGTGACAGGGCATACGAATACCTAAATTCCAAATTTGACAACGTCTATGAAATCGGAGGATTCAATACCGTTTACACCAACAATAAAGTGAATAATCTAAAAACCCTTTCAGAGGCCATAAAAAGAAATCCGACAAATATTAAAGTAGGATATGAGAATTTATATAAAAAGGCAGTTCAGCTAAAGCCAGATGTCATTGTTACTGATTTTGAAATTTATGCTACCTTGCTTTCTAAGATTAGAAGTATACCTCTGATTAGTTTGGACAACATCCACATGATGACTCAAACTAAAATAGATTATCCAAAAAAATATTTTGGAGAAATGCTTAAAGCAAAGGGCGTTATCAAAACTTATGTTATGAAACCGAAAATACATATCTTAACCAGCTTTTTTTATCCTAAAATTAAGCCAAGGAAAAAAGCTGTTATCTATCCTCCAATTATCCGTGAAGACATATTGAAATTGGAACCTAAAGAGGGAAATCATATCATAGTTTATCAAACAAGCCGAGAAAGCGAAAGTCTTGTTAATAGATTAAAAGCTCTTAAAAATGAAAAATTTATTGTATATGGATTTAATAAAAATGAAAAAGATGGAAATCTAATTTATAAAGAGTTTAATGAAGATGAATTTTATGATGACCTGGCCTCATCAAAAGCGGTGATTTGTAATGGTGGTTTCACATTCATCTGTGAAGCCATACATCTTAAAAAACCTATTTATTCAGTACCTGCTATTGGAAACTTTGAACAACTATTAAATGGATTTTATGTTGAAAAATTAGGTTATGGAGAATATCATGAGGTTATGGATGCTAAAAAAGTTGAAAACTTTTTAAAAAGACTTCCAAAATATCAAAAAAAGCTCTCAAAAGTTAAAAATTACAACAATGACGGAATCATTAAAGAACTGATATATAGAATTGAAAAGTATTCCCAGTAAAAAAAATAATAAAAAAAGGATTAATTAAAAAATTTAATTAATCTAAAGCATAACTATAAAGTTACACCCATTTCCAATTGTTCTGTTAATTCTTTGTATCTGTTACGTATAGTTACTTCAGTTACACCGGCAATATCTGCAACATCCCTTTGGGTTTTTCTCTCACCCAATAAAACAGATGCAATATATAATGCAGCTGCAGCAACTCCTGTAGGACCTCTACCTGAAGTCAAACCTTTTTCCATTGCCTTTTCGATTATTTCAATAGCCTTGGATTGTGCTTCACCAGAAAGTCCTAGTTCTGATGCAAATCTTGGAACATAATCAACTGGAGAAGTTGGCGGTAATTTAATGTTTAATTCACGAGTTAAGAATCTGTAAGTACGACCTACCTCTTTTTTAGTAACTCTGGACACTTCAGCAATTTCATCTAAAGTACGTGGAACATTACAACGGCGACATGCTGCGTATAATGAAGCAGCAACAACACCTTCGATACTTCTTCCTCTGATTAACTTATTATCTACTGCACTTCTGTAAACAACAGATGCAGCTTCCCTTACACTTCTAGGAAGACCTAATCTTGAAGAATCACGATCAAGTTCACTTAGTGCAAATGCCAAGTTTCTTTCAGTAGCACCAGATATTCTGATCTTTCTTTGCCATTTTCTTAATCTGTACCATTGAGCCCTGTTTCTTGCAGGAATATCACGACCGTAGATATCTTTATTTCTCCAGTCGATCATGGTACTTAAACCTTTATCGTGAATAGTGTAAGTAATTGGAGCTCCAACTCTTGTACGTTTATCTCTTTGTTCATGGTCGAATGCTCTCCATTCAGGACCCATGTCTACAAGGTTTTCATCAATAACCAAACCACAACGAGCACAAACTACTTCTGCTCTTTCATAATCACCAATTAATTCTTCAGAACCACATTCTGGACATACAGTCTGTTTATTATCATCAAAAACTTTATCTTGTCCCGGTTCTCTTGTAGGTCTCCTACGTCTAGTTCTAGGAGCTTCTGTTACTTCTTGTGTCGTGCTTTCATCCTCCTTTTTTTAGGTTTTTTGGATTTTGGTTTTGATACAAATAGTTTTTCACCACAATTTTTCGCAATACGGTCTCTATCAGCTGATCTAAATAACCTAATTGAGACGTATGGTTGTTTTGTTGGTCCAAAAACATAGCTAACCTTCCCAACCTTATTTTTATTACTGTCAAAGACAATTCCACCAGGTGACGGTGTTTTAGAAGATCTAGCTATTAATTTACCAGAATTTGCAATATGCAAACTATTTCCTAAGAATTTCATATAATCAAACTAAAATCAAATCTGTATCGTTTATATA
>ONUN01000201.1 GCA_900320955.1 uncultured Methanobrevibacter sp.
AAGAGATGGGATCTTTCTTTTTAGAACAATAAGGTGATAAAATGACTAAAATTTTAGCAATTAGTGATGTTCACGGTGAAGAAAACGAAAATTTATATACTTACTTAAATAATAATGATATTGATTTAGTATTAATTTTAGGCGATATAACTGATTTTGGACCGTTAGACTTTGTTTCTACTTTCATTAATAAGGTAGCTGATTGTGATGTGGATGTAATAGCTATTCCGGGTAATTGTGACCCAACTGGAATATGTAATGCAATTAATGAAGTGGCATTTTGTCTTCATAATAATATTATTGCTTATGGGGACGCTATTCTATTTGGATTTGGTGGTTCTAATCCTACTCCGTTTGATACTCCTGGAGAAATGGATGACGATAAGATTTATGCGGCTGTTTATGATTTATTAGCTAATTATGATTATGTTTACAATTCTGAGGTTCCTAAAGTAAAAATATTGGTTACTCATGCACCTCCTTTCAATACTGCAGCTGATAGAATTGAAAATGGTGAACATGTAGGAAGTTCCGGAATTCAGAAATCTATTCATGAATTCGAACCTCAAATTAATCTCTGCGGCCATATTCACGAAGCTAAATCAGTTAGTAAAATTGGAAAAACTACTGATGTAGCTAATCCAGGAATGCTTAAAGATAATGGAGCTATTTTAATTGACATTAAAGATGGTTCTAATTATGATTTAAGCCTTATTTCTTTAGATGAATAATTTTTTATTCATTTTTTTTTTCTATTTTTTTCAAAAATCAAATAACAAATTTTATTTAACAATAACTTAAAATATTTAATCATATTCTTATTAATGTGATATTATGATTTGGGTTATTGGAGATGTGGATGGTAAACAATATAAAGAACCTTTTTCTAAAGGAATCCTGTCTCGTTCTCTTAATGTTGCAGATTTGGGAACAGAAAGGGCACATGAGATTGCTAGTGATATTGAAGCTGATTTGATAAAAAACGATATTTCTGAAATTTCCAGTTTAGATTTGGCGGATGTAGTATTAAATCATCTTGAAGCAATTGATCCTGATATATCTCAAAAATATCGTAACTGGAGGTCTTTAAGAACTTCTAAAAAACCGTTAATTATTCTGATTGGTGGAGCATCTGGAGTTGGAACTTCATCAATGGCTTTTGAGTTGGCTAATAGATTACGTTTGAAAAATCTTATTAGTACAGATATGATTCGTGAGGTTATGCGTAAGATTATTTCAAAAGATTTAAGTCCGGTTATTCATAAATCTAGTTTTGATGCATATGAGAGCATAAGAACACCTTCCATTCGTATTGATTCTGTTGTTGAGGGTTTTATTAGTCATGTTGATGTTGTTAATGTTGGTATTGAAGCAATTATTGAAAGGTCTGTGAAAGAAGGTATCAGTACCATCATTGAAGGAGTTCATATTGTTCCGGGATTCATTAAACAGGAACTACTTGAAAATAATAATATAATTATATTTACTTTAATCGTAGAAGACGAAGAATCACACAAACAGAGGTTTTATTCAAGATGTAGGCAGCCTTGGGTTAAACGGTCTCTTGAAAGATATATGGAAAATTTCCCTACAATTAGAAAGACTCAAAGATTCTTGATTGAACAGGCAAAAATTCATGATACACGTATAATTAATAATGTGGATATTAATGAAACTATAGATATCATGGTAAATGATATTCTTGAAAAATTTGGAGGAATAGATGATGTTGAACAAGAAAGTTAAGGATATAATGACATCTGATGTGATTACAACCACTTCAGACATAGATGTAGTATACGCTTTTGAAAAGTTGATGAAACATAAAGTCAGTTCTCTTCCTGTTGTTGAGGATGATAAATTAATTGGAATCATAACTGCAACTGATGTGGGCCATAATTTAATCCTTGATAAGTATGAATTGGGAACTAGTGTGGACGAAATAATGATTAGATCTGTCATTACAATTTCACCTGATGACAGTCTTGAATCAGCAATAAAAATGATGAAAGAAAGTGTTTCTTCTTCAGGAATTTTAAATCAGCTTCCTGTAGTTGAAGATGGTAAATTAGTAGGTATTATATCTGATGGGGATATTATTCAAGAAATATTCTAATTTACTTTATTTTTATTAATTTTATTAATTTTTTAAGCTTTTTTAATTATTTACTATAATAAATTTTTTTTTCTAGAAATTTTTTTTATTTAATTTTTTTATTACTTAATATGGATTTTAGGTAACATTTATATAATATTAAAATCATATATTATTATTGGCTAGACTGGAGGGTTAGGGGTCCTCTGTAAGCACATACCCCCTTTGGTGCGGTCGAAGTTCAGGAGGCGGCTTTTTAAGAGAGTATAAGCCTAAAAACAACATAGAAACCTCGTCCTGCAGGATTGGTGGTGGTGAGATTTTTACTGGAGGGTAAAAATTAGTCATCTTCAATATGGGAACGGGTCAGGCCCGGAAGGGAGCAGCTCTACTATTAACATACGATGCTTGTAGAATCCCGGGGTGGAGTTGGGTTTTTTAGATCACTTATATTTTTGAGATTAGTCCACTTCTGAACGTGCCATTAATAAAAATAATTAAGTTTATAAATAAGTTTTTACATATAATTTATTATACTTGTTTTTTAATTGTCGGGATGGCCCAGCCTGGTACGGCGTCGGACTGCTAATCCGATGGTC
>ONUN01000007.1 GCA_900320955.1 uncultured Methanobrevibacter sp.
TATGGTGATTATGTATACTGGAATATCACTGTTGTTAATCATGGTCCTGATGCTGCAATGAATGTAGAAGTTCGCGATATTATACCTGGAGGCTTAATTGAAGTTGAAGCAGTTGGTACTGGTTATATTGGTACTTTTGATAATAAAAAGTATGCATGGTTCGGTTTCAGCCTTGCTTCTGGCACTAGTGCTACTTTGATGATTAGAGCTAAGGTTAATATTACTAATACTACTCTTGTTAATAAGGTTACTGTGAGTTCTGATACTTATGATCCTGATATGAGTAATAACAACGCTTCCAATAGTACTTTTATTACTACTATGGCTGATTTAAGCATTGTTAAATTGGTATCTAATGAAACTGCCCATAAGGGAGATATCGTCTATTGGACTATTGTCGTTACTAATAATGGTCCTGATGAGGCTGTTAATGTTCTTGTTTCAGATTTAGTTCCTGGTGAATTAGTTGTAGTTGGTAGTAGCGTTACCGATGGTGTGTATGATGATGGTGTCTGGACTGGTTTCAGTCTTGCTAGTGGTGCTAGTGCTACTTTAATCATTGAAACTAGAGTTAGTGCAACCAATGTTACTATTGTTAACAATGTTGTTGTAGTGTCTGATACTTATGATCCTGATATGGGTGATAACAATGCTTCTAATAGTACTGTTATTCCTCCTGAGGCCGATTTGGTAATTAGTAAAATTGTATCTGATACATCTGCAGTTAAAGGTGATGTAATTGAATGGACTATCATTGTCACTAACAATGGTGAGGATACTGCGGTGAATGCAGTAGTCAACGATAAACTACCTGATGGTTTAATTTATATTTCAGATGATTCAAAAGGAGCTTATAATCCTGCTACTGGAGTTTGGACTATTGGTGACCTTAATAAAGGAGAGTCTGCAATTTTAACTATTGTAACTAAGGTAGATACTACCAATAAACTCATTGTTAATATAGCAAATGTCAGTTCAGAAACTTACGATCCGAATAAAGCAAACAACATCGGTAAAAATTCAACTTTCGTTTCTCCTGAGGTCGATTTAGCACTCACTATCGAACCTGATGTTACTAAAGTAACTGTTGGAGATAATGTTGTATTTACTGTTACTGTTGTAAATAATGGTCCTGATACTGCAATCAATACCTGCGCATATATTAATTTACCTTATGGATTGGATATTTTAGGATTTGAACCATCTGTAGGCATCTTCAATCCTGTAAGCAGAATTTGGTATATTGGTGATTTAGCTTCTGGAGCAAAAGTCACCATGTTACTTAAAACTAAAGCTTCAATAAGCGGTATTTTATTTGTTGATGCATTCGCTTTATCTAATTGTCATGAAAGTGACTATTCAAATAACAATGATACTGCTGTTGTGGAAGTTGTTGAGCCGGTTAATCCTGAGCCTGGAAACAATACCAATCCTGAAAGCCCTGAAGATATTCCAGAATCTTCAACCATGCCTGCTGCAGGTAACCCACTTGTAATGATACTGTTATCATTACTCGCAATTGCTGGCATATCATTAAGAAGGAAAAACTAAATTGCTATGGGAAATTTAATTTTCCCATATTTTTTTATTTTTTTGCTAAAAATTTAACTTGTTTTTATTAAAATTGTCTTTTTTTTTAAAATATGCATAATTTATAAACGATTAGATAATTTTTAATTTAATATTATACATGTTTATACATATAATTATATTAATTTTATTCAAATATTGATAGTAAATTATTTATTAATGGATATATAAAGTTATTAATTACATGTATGTCTGGCTTATAGCAATATAATTTGGATGTATGTGTTAAGAAAATTTGTTATAAAATAGTGTTTTAAAATGAAAATTTAAGGAAAATGTTTCTAATTAAATTTTAGAAGCATAAAGGCTTTTAACCAATAGTCTTAATCATGATATTTCATGGTTCAGTTTTAGGAGGTAAACCTAATAAAAAAAGCTTAATTTCTATTATTTCATCTATAATAATTTATAGGCCTATTTTTATAGGTGAATTAATAGATTTTAATATATTTAATAATTTAAATAACTACTTTATCATGAAATTTGACTTTTGTACAGATAGTTATTTATTATTGTATTTTTTTTATTTTACATAGATTTTTTTAGATTTAAAGCGATACCTTTATAAATCTTAATAAACTAATATTTTTCTAGGTACTTGTGTACCTTTCCTTAAAATTTTTATATACACTTATTTTTTAGCAGTTTAAAACGAGAAGAATATTTTTCATTATAGAATGTTAATATGTGGAGGTAAATATGGAATTTAATCGATATTTATTTTTCATTTTAACGCTATTTTTAATTCTATTTTCAATTTCATTTGTTAGTGCAAATGAATTAACACAGGCAGATACAGACAATATTATAATGCTATCTGATTATGATGATGGAATTGATGATATGCAATTAAATGAATTTATACCAGATTCAGTTAATGATTCATCCAAATCTCTATTAAGCCTTTCAAATGATGCACTAAACACTGATGGAATTGAAGATAATTCTATTTTATCTTCTTATAATGAAAATGTTCCATTGCTAGGTAAAGAAATCCCTCCATGGGCATCAGTTAATTTATATAATGGTACTGTAGAGGATATTGCCAATGCCATTCGTGCTAATCCTCAATATGCTATCATATGTTTGAACGGTGGAAACTACACCGGTGTCGGTGATGATAATGCTGGTGTTTGGTTATCTGGTATCGACCTTAACACTGTTTGGATATATGGTGGATCTCCAAATGACGATGGTAAAAAAGTTGCTAACATTAATTGTACTGCATATGCTTTATGGTTTGGCGGATGTAGATTGGATAATTTAAGATTCAGTAATGTTAATGTCTCAAGTTCTTTTGTCTACTGTGTTGGTAGTGATCGAGGATATATGAGAGATACAATTTTTGAAGATTGTCAGTCTAAGAATCAATTTGCCGCTTTTATAGGTGACAATACTGCTGGACCTTTTGAAGTTACTAGATGTCACTTTATGAACTGTAATCAAACCTACAACGATTTTGGTGATGGTAGTGGTCAATTTATAGCTGCTATCAGTGCTGATTTTGATTCCTGTGAGTTTTTCAATACCCGTTCAGGACATCATGGTGGAGCAATATGTATTGCAGATGAATCTGATTGGTACGCTACATATCGCGCATCTTCAATAAGAAATACTAATTTCACAAATATTAGGTCTGCATGGTTTGCAGTTTTCATCCATGGTTCTTTTAAACAATCCGCTGGAACTATTGAAAAGCCAATACGTGTAGAAAATTGTAATTTTATTAATTGTACCGGTACTGATGAATATGGTGCTTGTTTGGGAATAAGTCACGATAATACAGAAGTTATTAACTGTAAATTTATCAATAATACTGGTGGACAGGGAACTGCAATAATGATTGGTGGTATTAGTAAAAATAAAGGTTCTATCGATGATAGGGCATTTAATGGTGATAACACAAAAGGTAATAATGTTCATATTGAACGCTGTACTTTTATTAATAACACTGCTACCAAGCATCAATGCAGATTCCAGAATCCTGACGGTTCTTATTCATGGTCTTCCGGAAACGGTGGTGCAGTTTATGTTGTTGGTAATGATACTCTAATATCATTCTGTGATTTTGATCGTAACACTGCTGAAAGTGGAAACGGTTCTGCAATCTACACTGAAGGTTTAAGAACTACAATTGTTTTTTCAGACTTTACGAATCACAAGGCTATTGATGGTACTGTTTACATTGAAGGTAATAACTCCGTATTTAATGCTTGTGAATTTTATAACAATACTGCAGACTGCGGTGCCTGTATATATGCTGAAGGAAATAATAATGTAGTTTTCAATTCTGATTTTAAAGATAACAACGTTACTAATCAGGGTGGAGCTGTATATCTTGAAGGAGATGGATCAATTGTTGATTCAAATAGATTCATCCACAACCAGGCTATTCCATCTACTGAAGAAACTACAGGTCTTGGTGGAGCAATTTATGTAAAAGGTGATAATACACAATCTAAAAATAATAAATTTGAACATAATGTTGCCCGTAATGGGTCTGCCATTTATACTGATGGAGACAATTTCAAACTTACAAATGAAGTTTTCAATGAAAATCAGGCATGGAGTTATCTTTTAATTGTAACACCTACTCCAAAAGTAAGTTATTATAATACAACTGATGTTAATGTGACTGTTCGCCATATTGGTGGAGATAACATTATTAATGCTATTCATAATAAGGCATCTAATACTGCAATCACATTAAACAATATAACTTATACAAATAGTCGTGGTGACACCGTAAGAACTAAGGCCGTTGATGAAAAACCAAAAGATGGAGTAGAAAACAGTCAACAAGGTAGATTTATTTACCAGGATGACCGTGAATACTTACAGAATATTTCATTAATTGTTACTTATGAAGATGGCAGTGTTATATATAAATCTCCAGTGGAAGGTTTATTCACTGATATCTATGGAGAAGTAACAGTTACATTGAAAAAACCTGTAAGAAGTATTTATCCATTATCTGTACCTCTAGATGTAGGGGATTATAATGTCTCTGCTGAACACCCTGAAGACTGGAATTATAAGTTTATCAAAAATGATAATACATTTAGAGTTCTTCCTTTAGCGGATTTATCTATCAATAAATCAGTTTCAAAAGAGGTAGTTCATAAAGGGGATGATGTTGAGTGGACTATTATTGTTACTAATCATGGTCCTAACACTGCTGTGAATGTTACTGTTGAGGATGTTATTCCTAAGGAATTGATTAATGTTGGTCTTGTTAGCATTTCTGCTGGTACTTTCAATGCTGATAATTGTTCTTGGTATGGTTTTAACCTTACAAATGGTGCTAGTGCTACTTTGGTAATCAAGACTACTGTTAATGCTACTAATACTACTATTGTTAATAAGGTTAATGTGACTTCTAACACTACTGATTCTTTCCTTGATAATAATACTGCTGAGAATAGTACTTTTGCTGTTCCTGAGGCTGATTTGAGTATTGTTAAGTTGGTTTCTGATGATGTTGTTCGTAAAGGGGATGTTGTTGAGTGGACTATTGTTGTTACTAATCATGGTCCTGATGCTGCTGTAAACGTTCGTGTTGAGGATGTTATTCCTAAAGGATTGATTAATGTCAGGAAGGTTAGTAGTACTGCTGGTGTTTTCGATAGTGAACAGGGTATTTGGACTGACTTTGATTTAGATAGTGGTGCTAGTGCTACTTTAGTTATTGCAACTACTGTGGATGTTACTAATGCTACTCTTGTTAATAAGGTGAATACTAGTTCTGATACTTATGATCCTTTACTTTTGCTGTTCCTGAGGCTGATTTAGGTATTAATAAGACAGTGTCTAGTAAGGTAGTTCTTAATGGCTCTGCTGTTGAGTGGACTATTGTTGTTACTAATTATGGTCCTGATGCTGCTGTGAATGTTACTGTTGAGGATGTTATTCCTAAGGAATTGCTTGATGTTACTGTTGTTAGTGTTTCTGATGGTCAGTATAATAGTGGTGTCTGGTCTGGTTTTGACCTTGCTAATGGTGCTTCTGCTACTTTAGTAATCAAGACTACTGTTAATGCTACTAATGTTACTATTGTTAATAAGGTTAATGTGACTTCTAACACTACAGATCCTAATCTTGATAACAATAATGCTTCTAATGAGACTTTTGTTCTTCCTGAGGCTGATTTGAGTATTGTTAAGTTGGTTTCTGATGATGTTGTCCGTAAAGGTGATGTTGTTGAGTGGACTATTGTTGTTACTAATTATGGTCCTGATGCTGCTGTGAATGTTACTGTAGTTGATGTATTGCCTAAAGAATTAGTCAATGTTACTGAGTCTGCATCTTTAGTTATTGCTTCTATTGTTAATGCTTCTAATGTTAAAGTAATTAACAGGGTTGTTGTGGCTTCTGATACACATGATCCTAATCTTGATAACAATAATGCTTCTAATGAAAGTGATGTTCTTCCTGAAGCGGATTTAGGTATTGTTAAATCTGTATCTAATGATACTGCTCGTATGGGAGATATCATTTCTTGGGAGATTGTTGTCACTAATAACGGTCCGGATATTGCTATTAATGCAATTGTCACTGATTTATTGCCTGCTGGTTTAGAATATGTTTCCGATGATTCAAATGGAAATTATGATTCTAAAACAGGTATCTGGAAGTTAGGTAATCTTTCCAATGGCGAATCCAAAACTTTACATATTGTAACTAAAGTAAGTATTTCAAATACTACTATTGTCAATAATGCTGAAGTTACTTCAGATTCTCACGATCCTGATGAAAGCAATAATACAGACAACAGTTCAGTTACTGTTGATCCTATAGTTGATTTAGTAATTACAGTAGAACCAAACGTTAATAAAGTAACTGTTGGAGACAATATTGTATTTACAGTAACTGTTGTAAATCAAGGACCGGATACTGCAGTAAATACTACTGCATCTGTTAAATTACCTAAAGAATTACAACTTTTAGGATTTAAACCATCTAAAGGTACTTATGATGCAGAAAAAGGAATTTGGACTATTGGAGATTTAGCTCCTGGAGAAAAAGTAGAACTTTTACTTGATACTAACGCTTCAGTTAGTGGAAAATTTGTTGTAGATGTATCCACTAAATGTGATATTGCTGAAAGTGATTACTCTAATAACAATGACACTACTGTTGTGGAAGTAGTTGATCCTATCACTCCTGAACCAGTAACTCCTGCAGAACCTTCAGAAGATGTTTTAACACCTTTAAAAATGCATGCTACCGGTAATCCAATTGTCATGGCAATTTTATTATTACTAGCAATTGTTGGAATTTCATTTAAGAGGAAAAAGTAGATATTTTTTGGGAAATTTAATTTTCCCATTTTTTATTTTTTTGCTAAAAATTTAACTTGTTTTTAAAACGATTTCCCTATAAAAATTTAATAGTTTTTTACCTAAACTATCATTTTAATATAACATTAATTAAATTATTTTAACTATACATTTCAATTTTTTATAAAAATAATGTGGTTATCTATACCATCATAGAATATTTTCATCAATTATTCATTTTTACCTGCAGATAAACCTGCCAGGTACCCTGTTGAAAAGGCTATCTTTAAATTATATCCGCCAGTAGGTCCATCCAAATCCAGGATTTCCCCAGCAAAATATAAATTTGGCGTTAATTTTGATTCCATAGTTTTGGGATTAATGTTTTTAAGGTCAATTCCCCCAATTGTAATTTTAGCCAAATCTTTATTAAAGTCAATAATTTCAAATGTAAATCTTTTTAAATTTTCAATTAATCTGTTTTTTTCTTTTTTGTTAATCCTGTTTAATTGGGTATCTGGAATTATATTAACTTTATTTAAGAAGTATTCTATGAAATTATTTGTTAATAATTGTTTCAGGTAATTTTTAATCTGTGTTTTTCCTTTTTCCTGGAATTCTTTATCAAATTTTATTTTTAAGTCTGCATGGGATAAATCAGGAAGCAAATCAATTGATATTTCACAGGCAATATTATAATCGTCACTTAAAATGTCGTAATCCAAATCTTTTGAAATCTTATTGCTTAAATCAATGATTCCCGGTCCGGTCAAGCCAACATGGCTGATTAAAACATCACCCTTAAATTTGGATTTTTTATAAATGCATTCAACATTGTTCAATGTTATTCCTGCAATTTGGCTTAAATCTTCCTTTGTTATTAATGGAGCAAGACCGTATTTGATTTTCGTTTTTTCTTCATCAACCAGAAAGTAATTATCGATGCTGCAGCCGGTTTGCGGATAAGTGACTCCGCCGGTAGCAATTATAATTTTTTTAGCTTTTATTTCATCGTTTATAATGAACTTGCCGGTAATTTTTTTAACTTCATAATTGCAGCGAATTTCAACATCTTTCAGATGCTTTTTCAGTCCGTTTAGGACGTCTGTTGACTTTTCGCTTTCAGGAAAAATTCTGTTGTTGTCTTCTTCTATAAAGTCAAAATCAAAAAGAGAATACAAATCTTCGTTTGTAAACGTAAAAAAGGAGTGTTTTAAGAAATTTTTCTCATCAAAAAAAGTTAATAGCTTTTTAGGAGGTTTATTGTTTGTAATATTACATCTTCCTCCACCGGTTAAAAGCAATTTTTTACCTAATGAAGGATTTTTTTCAAGTAATATTACATTTGAGGTCTTGCCGGATGCAATAGCTGCCATCATTCCAGCAGGACCACCACCTATAATAGCTATATCATATTCCATTTTATCTATGGAGTTAATCTGTGTCTGTCTCTTGGGAATAGTACACATTCACGGATGTTTTCAGATCCTGTAAGTACCATAGTCAACCTGTCAGCACCTACTCCCCAGCCCGCATGTGGAGGCATTCCATATTCGAATGCTTTCAAGTAGCTTCCAAATCCGTCAGGGTTTAAATCTCTTTCTTCAATTTGTTTTACGAGTAAATCGTATTGGTGAACACGGGTTGCACCGGAAGACAATTCTAAGTTATTATACATTAAATCGAATGCATGTGCATATTTTTCATCATCTTCAAATGGCATTACATAAAATGGCTTGATTGCAGAAGGCCATTTGGTTAAGAAGTAGAATCCGCCCATGGTGTCGCCTAATGCTTTTTCAGCTGCACGGGATAAATCTTCTCCCCAGTCCATTTCGACACCTTTTGAATTGATGATGTCTACTGCCTCATCATAGGTAACGTGTGGGAAATCTCCTTCAGCTTCAGGCAATTCATGGCCTAAGATTTCTAATTCATTTGCACAGTTTTCATTTATGTCTGCAATAACGTTAACAAGCATATCATTTAAGACTTTCATCATATCTTCATCATCCATAAATGAAGCTTCAGCATCAATGGAAACAGCTTCGTTCAAGTGTCTTAAAGTATCATGCTCTTCTGCTCTGAAAATCTGACCGATTTCAAATACTTTATCCATTCCACTACCCATCATCATCTGTTTGTATAATTGGGGGGATTGACCTAGGAATGCTTCTTTTTCAAAGTAAGTAATAGGGAATAATTCGGTTCCACCTTCGGTAGCTGAAGCTACGAGTTTAGGAGTATTAATTTCATAAAATCCATTTTCATAAAAGAAATCTCTTATTGTGTGGAACATTTGTCCTTTGATTTTAAAGATTGCTGATACATTTTCTTTTCTTAAGTCCAAAAATCTTGAATCAAGTCTTGTATCAATTTCAGCTTTTACTTTTTCTGTTGGGTCCATTGGTAAAGGTTGGTTGGATAAGTTTAAGATTTTTATTTCTTTAGGAATAATTTCAACACCGTTTGGTGCTTTTCCAGCTTCCTGAACAGTACCTTTAACTGCTACAACAGATTCTTTTCTAAAAGCTCTTAACTCTTCTAATATTTCAGCATCTACTTTTTTGGAAGGTGCTGTAATTTGAATTCTACCGGTTACATCACGGATGATTACAAAGATGATTCCACCTAAATCACGGATTTCATGAACCCATCCCATGATTGTAACATCTTCTCCAGCGATTTCTGGAGTTGTATCTTTAGCGTAATTACTTCTTCTCCAATCATTTAATAAACCTTGCAATTAATTCACCTCAGGTTATAAAAATAAATTTTCATTATGCACTTAATTTTATAATTTATCTTTAATAAAACTATGTTAGAATTCCAGTATATCAAGACTTTTCGTTGACTTTAAAATTTTTTGGATTTGTGGAAATTCTACTTGTTTTTTTCAAAAAAATTTTTAAAAATTCTATTTGTGCAATGACATTTTCTTTAGTTTCATTCAATCTCCAAATCCGTATAGGGTAATGTTTAATTATAATCTTAAACATAGTATCTATCAATCAAAAGTATAATGTAAATTAGGATATCATTTAACTTGTTGTTGTATTCTTGAATATATTTTAAACGGGTGTTGTTGATGAAAGATAGGGGCATGAAAGTAAGTTCCAAAACATTGATAGTACTATTGCATCTTTTAGTCTTTGCAGACATTATATTTATTACTGCAGGTCTTCTTTTGGACCTTCCGGATGACCTTTCGTATGTTGTTATACTGTTCGATTTAGTCGTATGTATATTCCTTCTCTCAGAATGGATAATTAAGTTTTACAGGGCTCCTTCAAAAAAAGAGTTTTTAAAGGATAAGGAAAATATCGTAACATTCATCGCTTCCATACCTATTGAGGCGTTGCTGCCGGCTGTTATTCCTGGCGCTAACATTTTGAGATATATAATGTTTTTTAAATTGCTTCGGATAATGATTTTATATAACAAATTCTTCAATGGCTTTAAAAAATTCATTAAAAAGACGAATCTAGATAAGATTATCGGCGGAATATTCTTTACGGTGATAATATTTACAATATTGTATATAATGTTCGGTTCTTCTGATGATTTATTTGATAGCTTTTATTTTGTTATTGTTACGTTAACTACTGTAGGTTATGGTGATATAGTCCCACAGACATTCAACGATAGGGTAATAACAATCTTATTGATTATTGTTGGAATATTTATTGTCTCAACAATTACAGCAGCATTGTCTTCGTACCTTACAGACCGTTTAATGGGAAATAATGAAAATGAAATGGCGGACGATATTAGAAGTATAGTCGAAGATAACTCACGTGAAGTTATGGATGAGCTGAAGGCTGTTCGTGAAGAAAATAAAAAACTGCACGAGGAAATCAATGAATTGAAAGAATTAATTGACAACAAAAATTAGATTATAAATCAGACTGATCATCATTATTATTCTTTTTGATTAACTCTTCAAGGTTATCAATTTTTTTATCCAGTTCATCAATTTTATCATATAACTCTTTATTTTTAACATCATGGTGTTTTTTCAGGATTGCGGCTGCAAGAGTTGCGGTACCTACGCCTGACAATATGTAACCTCCCCAAACTAGAAATATTGAGTTGATTTTTCCAATGGCGGTTGTTCCTAAAACAGCATATCCATTACTTGTAAATGCGTTTGAAACCATGACCAGTGCATTTAAAGGATTAACCTGTTCTGCAAGTTGAGTTATGAAAAAACTGACAAATATTATTGTAAACAATAAAATTATAGCTATTCCCAAACCGTTTGACTCAGTATATTCCCTAAACTTGTCATAATATACTTTTATAAAGTAAATGAATACTGGGATGTGAATTAATGCTATATATCCTACCAGGCTTTTGCCGAATAGGAAATATGTCAGGGAACCGTATGGAATCAATAATATTAATAAAATTCTATTTTTCCAGGTTCTCTTGTCCAGTTTGGTTGCGATATATAGGGAAATGAGAATATCGAATATTACAAAAGAAAGCAGATCCTTTCCAATATAGACTAAGTTATATAAAACACTTATGAACAGCAAAGCCATCATTATCAGGAAAGACATTTGCCTTAATGAATGGACTTCCTCTTCCGGTAAATATTCTCTTGGATTTAATAATTTGTAGGATGAATTTTCGAGTTTATCAAAAATAAACCTACAAATAACCATTAAAATTAAAAAAACAATTATTTCCACAACAAATTCTAGAATAGTTAGATAGTCTATTTGCATTTTTTCCCCTTAATATTATTTTGAAAAAAGCTATATTAATATTTGGGCTTTGTAGAATTTTAATTTTTATTGTGGTTTTGCATTTAATTTCTTGTTGGATGGTTGATTATATTCAGTTTTCGGGTAATTTTTGAAAAAAATAAAGAAGGAGATTATACACCTTTTAATTAATCATTACAGTATCGTGAAAATTTAAATTATCTGTATCGCTCGCACTAACGGAGGACATACACATCATTAAAAATAAAATTGAAATTATAAATATTCCTATTTTTGATTTGAATATCAAAATTTATCCTCCATTTTCTTGTTTAAATATTGTTATTTCTTTTAATTTAATTTAAAGATAATTGAATGCAAGTACTTGCTTGCAGGCTTTTCATAGTTGGTAAATTCCTTTAAAAAAGACTTCTTGTGAAATTTTACAGACTAAAATTTTTCAGTTTCATTAATTGGTTAAAAAAATATTTTAAATATAAAAAATATAGAGTCTATTGTAATTTAAATGAGGTATTTTTTATGTTTTGTCCTAAATGTGGGGAAGAAATAAAAGATGGTTCAAAATTTTGTAAACATTGTGGAAGTCAAATTAAATCAAATACTGGTGATGTTAATACTCCAAAACCTGTTAACACTACACAAAACGATGATGACAGAAATAAAAAGATTATAATCGCTGTTTTGATCGCAGCAATTGTTATTTTAGCCGTTGTGTTTGTAGGTTTTGGTACTGGTTTATTTAATAATAATTCCCAAAGTGCCAATAGTGCTAATCAGGCACCACAGCAAAGTTCCAGTTCATCCGGTTCAGGTGCTTCCGCCGTTTCATTAGACAGTTTTCCAGTAAGTGAATCTCCTGCATTGGCTCAGGTTATTAGAAATTCCGGCGGCAATTTCCCAGTCAATTTCAAATCACTTTCTTTATCAAAGGCACAATGTTTGTATATTTTAACTAAATCCATTTCTCAAATTGGTAGCGGACATCCTGATGCAACAATATCTGTCGGAAATCCCGGATATGCTCCTCATCCAAGTGGACGTGACTATTCACAAAGTATTGCACGTACAAACTATGTAGACATGTCAAACAGATTCTCATCATGGATTGAAAGTAATGGTGCTGTTCCAAATTATGTTGGTATTTACACGGGAGGAGTCCCTGATATTTCTCCATCAAGAATGTTGGATATCTGTGTAAGTATATTAATAGATTATGGAAACACTCATAACCTACCGGCATCTGTAAATGTTTAAAGTGATTTTTATCACTTTTTCTATTTTTTTAAAAGTAAGGATTTAATAAAAAAAGTTGAAGATAGAAAATTATTTTTCCAATCTTCTTTTAAATGAATCTGAATGAGCAAAGAATCCTTCATATTCAGCTATTGGAACTGAAGTTTTTGCAAGTTCGCCCAAACCTTCTTTTGTAATTCTTTGAACTGTAGGCTTTTTGATAAAGGCTTCGGTTGAAAGGCCTGAATACATTTTAGCCCCACCGCCGGTCGGCAATACGTGATTTGTACCTGATCCATAATCTCCGGCAGCTACCGGTGAATACTGGCCTAAAAATATTGATCCGGCATTATTTATTTGTGATAGTGTTTTATCATCATCTTTTGTGGATATGATTAAATGTTCTGGAGCATATTCGTTTGTAACGTATACTGCTTCTTCAAATGTGTCAGTGATAATAATTTTTCCACTTTTGGATAATGATTCTTCAATAATTTCCCTTCTAGGGGCGATTTCAGTTAGTTTTAAAACGAATTCATTAGTTTTTTCAGCCAAATCTTTTGAATCAGTCACTAAAAAACATGATGCATTAGGGTCATGTTCCGCCTGTGCCAATATGTCAGTTGCTAAAAATTCCGGTTCCGCACTTTCATCAGCAAGAATCAATACTTCAGAAGGACCGGCCGGAAATTCAATATCCACCTGACCGTAAACCAATTTTTTGGCTGCAGTTACAAAAATATTTCCCGGACCGACTATTTTTTCGACTTTAGGAATTGATTCAGTTCCATAGGCCAGAGCTCCGATTGCCTGTGCTCCACCTACCTTATAGATTTCATCTGCTCCCGCAATATCTGCAGCTACAAGTATCGCATCAAGAATCTTTCCGTCTTTTTGGGGAGGAGTGACACATATTACTTTTTCGACTCCGGCAATTTTGGCAGGGATAACTGTCATTAATATTGAAGACGGATAAGCTGCTCTTCCGCCTGGAATATAACATCCTGCAGAGTTTATCGGCCTTACGATTTGACCGGCTGTAATTCCCGGGTTAACTTCCATTTCCCATTCTTCAGGAATCTGTTTTTTGTGGAATTTTTCAATGTTGGCTGCAGCTTGTTTTAAGGCAGCCAATAGAGAATCATCCAGGGTATCATAAGCCTCTTTTATTTCACTTTCTGATACTTTCAATTCATCAACCAAAACTCCATCAAATTTCTCAGTGTAGGATTTTACTGCCTTATCGCCATTATTTTTAACATTGTTTAAAATCTCAGATACCGTATCTAGAACGTTATTCACGTCCTGTTCTGATCTTTTTATTGTTTCAGCCAAGTCAATTTCTGAGTATTTTAATATTTCCATTTTAACACTACCTTAAGATAGCTCCGCTGTCTGCAGATTGAACCAATTTTTGGTATATGCTTAACCAGCCGTCAACATCGCTTTCAGGGTGTTTTACATTTTCCAGTCTTTGAGCTATTTCTTCATCACTTAATTCGACATTAATGGATCTGTTTTTAATGTCGATTTCAATTATATCTCCGTTCTCAACGGCGGCAATAGGACCTGATGCCATTGCTTCAGGTGATACATGTCCGATACACGGACCACGTGTTCCGCCTGAAAATCTTCCGTCAGTAATAAGTCCAACGTCTTTAATTCCCATTCCTGCAAGGGCTGAAGTGGCATTTAACATTTCTCTCATTCCAGGACCGCCTTTAGGACCTTCATAGATAATAACAACAATATCTCTTTCTTCTATTTCATGATTGAATATTGCCTGTGTTACTTCCTCTTCAGAATGATAAACCTTTGCCGGTCCTTTAAGATGCATTAATTCTTCTGCAACAGCACCTTTTTTAACAACACTGCCGTTTGGAGCAATATTACCTTTAAGAATAGCTATTCCACCATCTTCATGAACAGGATTATCTAATGGACGAATAACATCAGTATTTTTATTTTCAACATTTTCAAGGTTTTCTCCTATGGTCTTGCCTGTGACTGTTAATGGAGTATTGTCAATTTTGTCATCCAGGGTTTTCAATACTGCAGGAATTCCTCCGGCCAGATGCAGGTCCATCATGCTGTCTTCACCTGCAGGTGAAATTAATGCAATGTGGGGAACTTCACGGCTGATTTTGTCGAACAATTCCAAATCAACATCAACCCCATCAACTTCACTTGCAATAGCCGGAATGTGTAAAGCGGTATTTGATGAACCTCCTAAAGCCATGTCAATTGCAATGGCATTGTTAAAGGCTTCCTGAGTTAATATGTCGGATGGCTTAATGTCCTTTTCTACAAGTTCAATAATCTGTTTTCCAGATTCAAATGCCATCTGATTATTTTCTTCAGTATCTGCATGGGTTGTAGCACATAACGGAAGGGATAAACCTAGTGTTTCGGAAATACATGCCATTGTATTTGCTGTAAACAGTCCTGAACAGCTGCCGGGTCCCGGACAGGCACATTTTTCCATTTCATAAACTTCCTCTTCGGTTATTTTTCCTGCTGAGTGCTCACCGACAGCTTCAAAAACAGTAATTAAATCAGCATTTTTTCCTTTATAATTACCTGCAGCCATAGGACCCCCTGTAACAACAATACTTGGGATGTTTACACGGCATGCACCCATAATCATGCCCGGAACAACTTTATCACAGCTTGGAATTAATACCAATCCGTCAAAAGCATGTCCTTTAGTCATACTTTCAACTGTAGCAGCTATAATTTCTCTTGAAGGAAGGGAATACTTCATTCCTTCATGGTTCATACTGATTCCGTCACAAATAGCCATGGTGTCAAATTCAAATGGAACTCCACCGGCAGCCCTAATTCCTTCTTTTACAAATTCAACAAGGTCTCTGAGATGAATATGTCCCGGAACAATATCGGTAAAACTGTTAGCTATTCCAATGAACGGTTTTTTAAAATCATCATCTTCAAGGCCACAAGCTCTCAAAAGAGACCTGTGCGGGGCTCGTTGAATTCCTTTTTTAATATTATCACTTATCATTTAATCGCCTACTAGGTTATAATTATATAATTTAATAGTTTTAAATGTTATATTATTTATTATTAAAATAATTTTTTCATTTAATTCAATTAATGGGTTTGTAAAAAATTTACTGGCGTATTTTTATTATTTCACAATTAAATTAAATAAACGGTCTTTGCCATTGAAATTATAATAAAGTTTTCATCAATTGCAAAAAATAATCAATATCCAATTATATTATTTGAAAAATTTTAAATATCATTTAAAACTTAAAATAAAATAATAATAAATTTCTTTAAAAATCAAATAAGTATGGGTTGTACAGTTATGCTGATGAATGAAGAAACAAAACTAACGAAAGACCATTACAAGATTTTCGGTTTGAGCTGGGCAGGCTGGGTTTTTGATTTCTACGATTTGATGCTGTTTACATTTTTAGTGTCCTATCTTCAGGCTGATCTTCATTTTTCCGCTGAAATGCTCTCTTTATGTCTGGGAATATCATTGTTTGCCACAGGCTTTGGAGGTATAGTTTTTGGAGCATTGGGTGATAAGTATGGTCGTAAGAAAGTATTGCAATGGACAATCGTTATTTATTCTATAGGCACTATGTTATCTGCCTTTTCATGGTCTTTTTATTCATTAATAATATTTAGATTTATTACGGGATTAGGTGTTGGTGGAGAATGGGCTACCGGTCAGATTTACATCAACGAAACATTTCCTGATAAATTAAGAGCTAAATTCGGAGCCTTCATGCAATCCGGAGCACCGGTTGGTGTGATTTTAGCTGCAATAGTGGGGGGATTAGTAAGTCCACATATTGGCTGGAGAATGACATTTTTAGTTTCAGTTCTTCCTGCACTTAGTGTCATTCTCATTAGGAGAAATCTTAAGGAATCCGATGTATGGCTTCAAAATAAAGATCAGTTCAAAAACAAACATCCTTTCCAGGAATTTAAAGAATTATTTTCAAAAAATTATAGAAAAATATTCCTGATGTGTTTGATATTATGCGGATTCGGTATGTCCGCCTATTGGTATACATATTCCTGGCTTCCAACCTATCTTGCACAAGAAAGAGGCTTGGCAGCTGTAGGCACAACATTTGGGATTGTATTAATTCAATGCGGTGATTTTACAGGTTATACCACTTTCGGTTATGTGGCAGATAAGCTCGGAAGACGTCCCGCATTTACAATTTACAGTTTTATCATGGGTATAAGCATAGCCATGATTACACTTTGCTGGAATCAGATTGCTGCAATTCCTGATTTAATATTTGTATTCATGTTCATGACCGGATTTGGAACAGGATTCTTTGGAGGATTCGGGTCACTATTCTCAGAACTCTTCCCAACAAAAATCAGAAATACCGGTGTTGGTACCGTATTCAATCTTGCACGTGGAGCCCAATTCCTCACGCCCATAACCATAACTCTTGTTGCAACATACTTTGATTTGAGTTACGGAATTGCTATAGCTTCAATATTTGCAATATTGGTCGGTATTTGGATTTGGGTATTCCCTGAAACTAAAGGAACATCCATTAATGAATTGGATTAAGAAATAGAACTATTTTACTTAAAATAGTTTTTCTTTTTTTTGAAATAATATTCAAGATACATTTCATTTAATTAAGTGTGAAAAAACATAATATTTAATATATATAAATAACAAATACTTTATTTTATTAGAGGGGATTATAATGGATAGTTTATTATCTGTTTGTGATATTAAAGAGGAAGTCTCATATATTATTGATTTAGCTATTAAGATTAAAGCAGGCGAAGCGGAAGATAAGCCTTTGAAAGGTAAAACTTTAGCCATGATTTTCCAAAAGTCTTCAACACGTACCAGAGTTTCTTTTGATGTTGGAATGTATCAGCTGGGCGGAAGAGGAATATTTTTATCATCTAATGACTTGCAGATGGGCAGAGGAGAACCTATTTTAGATACTGCTAAAGTATTGAGCCGTTTTGTTGATGGAATAATGATTAGAGCTATTGAACATCGCGATGTAGTTGAATTGGCCAAATATTCTGAAGTGCCTGTTATCAGCGGACTGACAAATCTGGAACACCCCTGCCAGGCATTGGCCGATATGTTAACAATCAAAGAGCATTTCGGTTCCTTTGAAAATAAGAAAATATGTTTCGTCGGTGATGGAAACAACGTATGTAATTCCCTTTTATTGATTGCTCCTCTTTTAGGAATGGACATGTCTGTTGCCTGTCCTAAAGGTTATGAACCTGATGAGGATATTTTAAAAATCGCCAATGAATATGCAAATGAAAACAATACTGAAATAACTATTTCTGATGATATTGATGTTGTTTTAAGCAATGTCGATGTTGTTTATACTGATGTGTGGGTAAGTATGGGTGATGAAGCTGAAAAAGCACAAAGAGAAAAAGATCTTGCACCTTATCAGGTCAATCAGCAGTTAATGGATATTGCTAATGAAGGTGCTATTTTTATGCATTGCCTGCCTGCAGTCAGAGGTCAGGAAGTTTCAGCTGATGTAATTGACGGCAGTCAGTCAGTTATTTATGATCAGGCCGAAAACAGGCTTCATGCACAAAAAGCCGTTCTTTACCATTATTTAAAGGATTAATGGCCAAGAATGGCAAACACTATAAATAAAAAGACTATACAAATACAGCACATGCACCATTTATCCTTATCATCATTTGTATTATTATTGCCGGTACTTGATGTATTGACGGGTCTCGGATTAATCGGTCCCCTGTCGTCCTCAACCGTAACTTTTTTAGCTGTTGTTTGTTTAGGTTCAGGTTCTGGTGTTTCATAGACTAGATTAATACCGCATTTTCTACAGAATTTACTTCCTTCAGGATTTTCTTCACCGCATTCTGGACAAAAAATCATAAATATACTCCCATTAAATAATAAAAGATTTCTACAGCTATTTTCATGAAAATTATTAAGCCGATTCCACCAATAAATCCGGTAACAAATCGTAGATTATTATTGCTTTTGCGATATCCCAAAAGCTGAGTAAAACCGTCGACGCCTGCAGGAATAAGCAATATAACTGATATTATGAATAAGTTTAATGTATAATTGACCGGATAAAAGTAATTATATATTAAAAATACTATTAAACCTGTATAAAAGCCGGTACATCTTGCACAAACTGGAAACTGATGATTCTTATAATGAAAGCTTCTTTCAGGTATTCTGTGGCATAATATTTTTGAATATTTCATGATAATCTAAGTTGCTTACTTGTGTTTAATTTATTATTTTATACTATATTAATTTTTTTCAATATCTAATGACTAATTTTATATATTCCACTACACAAAAATTAATCCATAATAAAAGATTTAATAAAGGTTTTAGAAATGAGAGGCGGAGAAGCAATAATTGAATCCCTTAAAAAAATGGGAGTAGAAACAATATTCGGTTATCCCGGAGGACAAACCATACCTTTCTATGATATGTTATATGATGCGGACATCGACCATATCCTAGTTAGACACGAACAGGCAGCAGCTCATGCGGCTGACGGATTTGCAAGGGCTTCAGGTAAGGTGGGAGTGTGCCTGGCCACTTCCGGACCGGGTGCAACTAACCTGGTTACCGGTATTGCTACTTCTTATATGGACTCTTCTCCTATTGTAGCTATAACAGGACAGGTTCCAACTCATTTAATAGGAAATGATGCATTTCAGGAAGCGGATATTATGGGTATCACTATGCCTATTGTCAAGCATAGTTTTCAGCCAAAAGACCCTGATTTAATACCTTCCATCATAAAAACCAGTTTTGATATAGCTGCAAGTGGAAGACCCGGACCTGTATTAATTGATGTTCCAAAAGAAGTGCAGGAAGGGGAATTAACAAGTTTTGATGATAATCTAATTCAAATTCCCGGATACAAACCTACATTAAAGGGTAATCCCAGACAAATTAAAAAAGCCTGTGAGTTAATTAAGCAGGCTAAAAGGCCTTTGGTGCTTGCCGGTGCAGGCGTTATTTTGGCTGATGCCTGCAGTGAATTCAATGAATTTGTACATTTAATCAATGCTCCTGTCATGACTTCACTTTTAGGTAAGGGAGCTATCAATGAAAAGGACGAATTGGCATTGGGAATGCTGGGAATGCATGGAAGAAAAGTTTCCAATGATTCTGTTAATGAATGTGATTTATTGATTGCTATAGGTATAAGATTTTCTGACAGAACAACCGGAAGACTGGACAGTTTCGTTCCCGACAGCAAGGTTATCCATATTGATATAGACCCTGCTGAAATAGGTAAAAATGTCGATGTGGATTTGCCTATTGTAGGTGATGCTAAAAATATTTTAAATTCATTAAATAATTTATTTAAAGGATATAAAGCTTCCAATGAGGTTAATGCTTGGACAGATAAAATCAAGCAAAGAAAAATTGATTTACTTCCTAGAGTTACATATGATGATGTTCCACTTAAACCTCAATCTGTAATTAAGGAAATCAGTGAAGTTTTAACTCCCGAGTCCATACTGACAACAGATGTCGGCCAGAACCAGATGTGGGCGGCTCATTTTTATGACACTCAAAAACCACGCAAGTTCATCTCTTCAGGAGGACTTGGAACGATGGGATTCGGTTTCCCGTCAGCTATTGGTGCTAAAGTTGCATGTCCGCAGGATCCTGTTGTTTCTATTAATGGGGACGGCGGATTTTTAATGGTCTGTCAGGAATTGGCTACCGTTTATGATTATGATTTGCCTGTTATTGCAGTAGTGCTTGAAAACAGAACTTTGGGAATGGTATATCAATGGCAAAGCTTATTGTACAATGAAAGACATTCCGAAACAAAATTTAAAGACAGTCCAGACTTTGTCAAGTTAGCTGAAAGTTTCGGCATTAATGCTGTAAGAGTGGAAAAACCCGGCGAAACCAAAGATGTATTAAAAACCGCAATAAAAGATAATGAGGCTATATTGATAGATATTGTCATAGATTCTGAAGAATCACTTCCAATGCTGCCTCCGGGTGCAGGTATCAATGAAATGATTGGTGAATATAAACTTGAAAAGGATGTGATTTAAATGGAAGAAGAATATCATATTATAAGTACTCTTGTTGAAAATAGGCCTGGAGTTTTACAGAAGATAGCCGGATTATTCACAAGAAGAGATTTCAATATTGAAGGTATTACAGTCGGCAAATCTGAAACAAAAGGTCTTGCAAGAATGGTAATTACTGTAAAAGCCGATGAAAAGATATTGGAACAGGTTACAAAGCAGCTAAATAAATTAGTTGATGTTATCAAGATTAAAGATATTACTAAAAATGCAGTTAAAAGAGAATTATGTCTCATAAAAGTTAGTACAGCTAGTGAAGTAGAACGGGCTGAAATATTGCAATATTCCAATATTTTCAGAGCACAAATTATTGACGTAAGTGAAGAAACACTGATTGTTGAAATAACTGGGGATGGGGATAAAATCAATGCATTTATATCTTTGTTAGAACGTTTTGGAATCAGAAAGATTTCAAGAACGGGTATTACTGCAATGTCAAGAGGTATTTAAAATGACTATTTTGGAAAATGTATTAAAGGACAATAAGGAATTTGTTGAAAATTTTGAAGGCACAGAGATGTCTCACCATGCAGCTAAGAAATTAGCTATTTTAACCTGTATGGACTGCAGATTAATCGACTTTTTCGAACCTGCATTAGGTTTAAAAAGAGGAGATGCAAAAATCGTCAGAAATGCAGGTAACTCAATCGTCGGTGAAGATGCAATCCGATCAATCGGTGCAGCATTATACAATCTTGGAGCTGAAGAAGTAATGGTTGTCGGACACACAGAATGTGGTATGGCCGGAGCTGATGCTGAAGCTTTAAAAGAAAAGATGATTGCAAGAGGAATTAAAGAAGAAGACATAGCTAAATATGATTTGGCTCAATGGATTGGCGGATTTGAATCTGAAGAACAAAACGTCATTGATGTTGTAGAAAAAATTAAAAACCATCCGTTGATTCCTGACGTGCCGGTGCATGGTCTTATAATAGATATTGTAACGGGTGAGTTAAAAGTTTTAGTGGATGGTTATTAAGCCATCTTTTCCTTATTTTTTTTCAAATGATAAATACAATACACTACAAATCACCATTAGGGAATATTTTACTTGCTTCAAAAGATAACAAGTTAATTGGAGCATGGTTTGAGGGACAAAAATATTACATGTCAAATGTTTCTGAAGATTTGACTGAAAAAGCAGATGAAATGTTATTGAAGACAATAGATTGGCTTGACAGATATTTTGATGGTGAAAAACCTTCAATTAAAGAATTAAATCTTGAACCTCAGGGAAGTGATTTTCGATGTGAGGTATGGAAGATTCTTTGTGAGATTCCTTATGGCAAGACTGCTACATATGGGGATATTGCATCTAAAATTGCTGAAAATAGGGGAATTGAAAAAATGTCTGCCCAGGCAGTTGGAGGAGCTGTAGGACATAATCCGATTTCAATAATAATTCCATGTCATAGGGTAATTGGCTCTGATAATAGTTTATGTGGATATGCCGGTGGATTGGATAGAAAAAGCTTTCTTTTAAATCATGAAAATTCTATTTTTCACAATTTTTAATTAATCGTGTTTTCATATATGATTTTTCATAATCTTTTAAACTAGTTACTTATTTAAATATTAAAAACAATATTATATAATGATAAATTTTATCTAATTATTTAAGGAGACGTTATAAAATGAAAATGTATTATGATGCAGATGTAAATACAGATGCACTTGAAGGAAAAACCATCGCTGTAATCGGTTATGGTTCTCAGGGTAGAGCACAATCCCGAAACATGGCTGATAGTGGTGCTAACGTAATTGTTGGTGTTCGTGAAAATGGTAGTTCTTGGAATTTAGTACAAGAAGACGGCATGACTGTTAAAACTATTGAAGATGCAGCTAAAGAAGCAGACATTATCCACATCTTGCTTCCGGATGAAATCCAACAAAAAGTATACAACGAACAAATTGCACCATATGTCGAAAGTGGAAATACTATTTCATTTTCCCACGGATATAATATTCATTTCGGCTTAATTGACCCTGCTGAAGATGTTAATATTGTCATGTTTGCACCAAAAGGACCTGGATCAATGGTAAGAAGAACTTACGAAGAAGGATTCGGAATTCCTGGTTTAGTTGCAGTCGAAAGAGATGCTACTGGTGATGCATTGCAATTAGCATTAGGTATGGCAAAAGATTGTGGTTTAACTAAAGCCGGTGTTTTAGAAACTACTTTCAAAGAAGAAACTGAAACTGACTTATTCGGTGAACAAACTGTTTTATGTGGTGGTATTACTGAATTAATTAATGCAGGATTTACCACCTTGGTTGAAGCCGGATACCAACCTGAAATCGCTTACTTCGAAACCTGTCATGAAGTAAAACTCATCGTTGATTTAATTTATGAAAAAGGTTTTGCTGGAATGTGGCATGATGTAAGTAACACTGCTGAATATGGTGGTTTAACCAGAGGAAACAGAATAATTACTCAAGAAGCAAAAGATGGTATGAAACAAGTTTTAACTGAAATCCAGGATGGAACCTTCAAAAAACAATGGGCAGATGAAAATGCAACTAACGGCGCTAACTTAAAAGAAATGAGAGCTGCTGAAAGTCAAAAAGACATTGAAATTGTTGGTGAAAGATTAAGAAAAGCTTGTGGATTACAAAAAGATGATTAAATTCATCTTTTAACTTTTTTTACTTTTTTTTATTAATTATATCTATTGGGGTTTTGTATGGTTTTCATTGGAATGGATCACGGTACCACCGGAATCTCTTTTTGTTTAATGGATGATGATGAAAATATTTTGGATATTTTTAAAATTGGCAGGGAAGATTCTAAAAGCGGTAAGGTATCTGCTGTTGAAGAATTGTCAAAAAGATGTGATTTGGATTCTGTTAAGTTGATGGCAATTACTTATTCAATGGGTGATGGTATTAATAAGATTTTGCCGGCTGATAAGGTCAAAGACAGAGGTATATTATCCATTAACGGTGCAGGTAAAGTTACCGGCGGAGGAACTTCAGTATTTTCCGAGCTTGAAAATTCAAACATTCCAAGCATTATGATACCTGGTCTTCACAGGCATTCTACTTCATTAAACGATTTATTTAATGCAGCTTATTCTCATCAGGCCAGTCCTGAGAAGGTGAGTATTTCATATAATGCAATCAAGGAAACAAATTGGAAAAATTTTATCGTTGCAGATATATCATCAAACAGTGTTAACATATTAATTGAAGATTCTAAAATTAAAGGGGCAATGGATGCCTGCATTGGAGCAATGGGAATTGTACATGGGCCGCTTGATTTGGAAATGATACGTGATATTGATGAGGGAAAACGTACTGCCAATGAATGCTTTTCACATGCGGGTGCAATAAAAATTGCCGGTATTGACGGAAAAGTAGCTAACATGAAAGATCAGCTTCTTGAAAATTATGAAAATGGAGACGAAAAAGCTAAACTGGCTATCGATACATTAATAATGACTGTTGCGATGGAAATTGCAGGATTGGATGTAGTTTGTGAAAATGAAATAGACGGAATAATTCTTACAGGTTCCGTGGGCAGTGCAACAGAGCCATTTAACTTCCAGGATGAAATTAACAAATACTTTAAGAATAAATATGAATTAAAAATAATTTCAAAAGAATCAGGAGCTATCGGTGCAGCTCAGATTGCCCGTGATGTTTATAACGGCAAAAAGGATATTTTAGGTATTGAAGTTGATTTATCTTAAATTATATTTTTTAATATTTTTAAAAGGTTAAATTGGTGAGGTTATTCTTTTAAACTTACAAAAACTATATTTCCACCTTTTAAAGTTTCAATACCGTTTTCATTTTCTATAACGATGTTTAAATAATTATCAATGGCAACAATTTTTCCTTCAGCTTGATTATTATCTCTTAATTCAACTGTCACATTTTTGTTTTTAAATTGGTTAAATAATCTGTTTACTTGGTCTTTGTCTGTCATATTTTTCAATCCTTTTTAATGTATATATTAATTATATTTTTTAAATTTATATACTTTAATGTTTAATATAATATTATGTCAATTAATCAATTAGAAAGCAATTTGGAAGCAATTACCAGAACAATTGCACAACTTAAAAAAGACGGATGCACTGATGAGAAAATCTTAAATGAACTTTATGAAGAACGCGATAAAATTCTTAAGGATTTAAATCTCTAAAAAATCTTTTAATACTTTTAAATCTCCCGTTAAATCTATTTTTAATGGAGTTATCGTAGATTTTTGTAAAACTTTTAGTTCGTGACTGTCACTTCCTTTTTCATCAGATGTGTAAGGCTCTCCCCCTATCCAGTAATATGGTTGTCTTCTCGGATCCAGTCTTTTTTCCATTATTGGAGTATACATTCTTTTTCCTAATTTTACAACTTCAAATTTATCGTCTACTGGATTTTCAGGAATATTAACATTTAATAAATCAATCCCTTCAGGCAATCCTTTTTTTAGCACGATTTTTGCTAATTTGTTAAGCATTTTTTCCGCAAAGCTAAAATCAACATCCACAGCTCCGTTTTCAAATTTTAGATGGTCTTTTGTTACTTCTTGAGAAATGGCTATTGTTGGTATTCCAAAACTGGCTGCTTCAATAGCTGCTCCAATAGTTCCTGATGTTGTTAATTCTGCTTGACCCAAATTAAAACCAGTATTTATCCCGGATATCATTAAATCAGGTTTTTCATTAAGTATTTGAAATAGGCCTATTGTTACTGCATCGGTTGGTGTTCCGCTAACTCCGTAGGCAATACTTCCATCCTTCAAACATTTTTCATTTACTCTTAATGGCTCATATAATGTTAATGCATGACCAATTCCGCTTTGTTGTGTCTCGGGAGCTACAATGACTGTTTCACATAAATCTTCAACAGCTTTTTTAGCAGAAAATATTCCTGTAGCAGTTACTCCGTCATCATTAGATATTAGGGCTTTCATAGTATTACTTATTGTTTTTCAAAATATTAAAATTTTTACTAATAATAAACTTTAATAATAATTTAATTTATAAATTAATATAGGATGAAACATGTGCAGGTGGAATTTTGGAAAAAGCACAACTGATTAATTTTATAGCTAAAGTATTGGAGGATTCAGGTTTTAAGGTTTATAAGAACTTTAAGACATCACAACGTGTTATTGATATATATGCTGTACTTCCAACAACAATAGGCGATTTTGGTGTTGTTATGGCATGTAATAATTATGATAAAGAGTTTCAGGTAGGAATCGATTTATTAAAAGAAATGGAAGATGCTGCTGAAAGCTTAAAAGCTTCAAAAGTAGCTGTTGTAACTTCTGCATACTTTGACAATCAAGCTACTAATTATGCTTTGAGAAAAAATATTAAATTGGTTGATAGGGATAATTTAACTGAATTGGCTAAAAGATATCAGGATAACTCTCAACAAACTACTTTGGACAGTAATGATTATTCAACCGGTGATGTTTCATATATTGAAGATGAATATCCGGAATATACTTACGATGCCTCTGATATGGAGTATATAATGCGTAGAAGGGATGAAAATCCTATTGTTTATAAAAATACATTATATCCTCTAACTGATAAAGACAGAAATTCTTCTAATCCAGTTTCCTCATTTTTAAATAGGCATAAAAATAATAATGGTGGATTATATCCTGCAGATTTATACAATCGTAATTATAATAAGGGTCCATCATGGTTTGATCGCCTGCAGCCTATTTTAAGTAATCCTTTTGCTGTAATTGCTTTGGTTGTAATTATTTCATATTTATTATCATATTTATTTGGTAATGTTTTAAAAGTGAATTATGGTATAAGCGGATTAATTGAAATGGTAGTTGCATTAGCTTTATCATACGGTTTAACATTTATATTTGTAGATAGATCAAGATTCTTTATTACTCGTGGAACTGTAATATTCTTTATTTCACTTATAATATTGATTATTTTAATATTTATCTAATTTTTCTATTTTTTTATTATTTAACGATAATTTTTATTAATTCAATTGTTTTTATAAGTATTTTTATATTAAGGAAGAATTTTTTTAAAGAAATAAAATCAAGCAAGTTCTTACAGCTGAAAATAATTTATATTAACAAATGAAAAACGTTAAAACATTTATATATATTCTCTTTATTCTTTTTTCAATTGTAATACTATTAAAATTAATCCGAGCAAATATAAAAACCATATCATTATGTCGGTCGGGCCTGTTTCAATCCAGATTAATGTATGGGTTAATATTATTGAATATATTCCGATTCCAACACCTTTTTTAGCAAATGTGTGTATTATTTTTATAAATGTTCCCATAAACAGCATTTGAATTGTAAGGCCGATATAGCCAAAATCAAGCATTACAGGACCAAACATTGTTGAAGTCAGACAGACATCATAGTGAAGGACATAATTTCCTATAAATGATCTTGGACTTCCTGATGAAAAAATCATTGATAATATGTGACCGTGTGTAGTTCCTGCCAGTGGAATGATTTTTTCGAATACTTCCTGGGTAAATGCTGCTCTATAAAATATTAGCTCGATAGGATTCAGTGTCCAGTGTTGCGTTGCAATAGACTGTGATGCAATGTAGCCTACAGCAAGTCCACCAACTGCAATTACTGCAACGAATAGAATTCCTATTTTGTGAGAAATTTTTCCAATATAATACATTGTAATGAAAACGCTAACAAGTATTCCAATGACAGATGTTCTATATCCGTTAAGCCCAAAAATCAATGCTCCAAGTAAAACCAGTAATAAATATTTGCGATTATAGTATTTTGCAAGCAATATATTAATTAAAATTAAAAATAATGGGTATGCAATTCTCCAGAGGTTAGTTGTTGCATTTGATTTTAAAACACTATTGAATAATGGAATGCCGCCAAGTAAAATCATATTGAGGCTTTGTAATATCAGTGCAACTATTATAAATATCACTATAATTTTCTCGGATAGAAAAGAAATTTCTTTAGTTTTTTCTATTGTAAACTTTTTTGATGTGATAAATGCCGCAATTGAAAAAAGTGTTGCCGCAAAAATTATTGTCAGTATTGTTTGTGTGTTAAGTGGGTCTTCAAATCTATAGTTGAATGATCCAATATACCCCATAACTAAAAAAATCAGGATAGCTATTGGGATGATATATGGATGAAAAAAATCTATTTTTCTAGTGATGAAAGACATAAGTTTCCTCCAAAGTTAGGCATTGCAGCTACATGTGTGTGAACATAGCTGGCAAGGGTATTTTTTTCCATAAATCCGTCCTGTAAATTATAAGAACCTTTTCCACGAGTTATTTTAAATGCAAAATCATGCTTTGGCTTATCTACAATTACTTTTGAATAGTGGAATTCATGTCCGTGGAATACTTCTCCCTTTTTGGAGATAATGTTGTCCTGTTGGACTTCAGCTATTGTATATTTTAGTGCCTGCACACGATCTGTTAAAACTGCCTTGTAAGGATATACATTTACCTGTGCATCTTCATGGATTGACTTCATAAGATACATTAAACCACCACATTCAGCAAATATGGGACGTTCATCTAAGTGGAAGTTCTTGATATCTTTAAGCATATTTATATTATTTGACAGTTCTTTTGAGAATAGTTCAGGATATCCTCCGCCAATGTATAATCCGTCGATGTCAGGTAATTGCTCATCATTTAATGGTGAGAAATATTCAACTTTTGCTCCATTCGCTTCCAGTGATTCTATATTTTCCTTATAATAAAAGTTAAAAACTTCATCATAGGCAACACCAATCTTAACTTTTTTGGAATTTAGTTTATTCCATATCGGTTCCAAATCAGAGTTAATTTTAGGAGCTGTTTTTGCAATTTCAACCAATCTGTCCAAATCAATTGAATTTTTAATGGTTTCACACCAAATGTCAATAAATTTCAGTGAATTTTCTCTTTCACGTGCAGGAACAAGTCCTAAATGCCTTTGTTCTATTGAAATATTATCGTCGCGGATAATGCCTCCAATAACTTCAGTATCTGTTATTTCTTCAATTGAATGCTTGGTCTTTTCATAGTGGGCTTTGTTTTTAACTTTGTTTAATATGACTCCTGCAATATTAATTTCAGGGTCAAGTGCCTTAAAGCCTAAAACCAATGCGGCAGCACTTTTTACTAAACTTCTGGAATTTATGATTAAAATAACTGGAGCTTTAAGGGATTTTGCAATTGATGCAGTGCTTCCAATATCGTTAATGGAATCAATTCCTTCATAAAGTCCTCTAACGCCTTCAATAACTGCAATATCTTTATCATCCATGGCTTTATTATAGGAATCTCTAACCTGTCCGTCATGCATAAAAAAAGAATCCAGGTTTCTGGATGTATTTCCGGTAGCTAATGTATGGTAGGAAGGGTCAATATAATCAGGCCCTACTTTAAATGGCTGAACGTTATATCTTTCAGATAAGGCTTTCATAATTCCAGTTGCAATTGTAGTTTTTCCAACTGCACTGCCGGTTCCTGCTAAAATAATTCTCATGAATAATAATATATTTTAATTATATATTATTTTTTTGAAATGCCATTATTTTTATACAAAATAGGCATTCAAGTACTTACTTTAATATATCATGAATGATATATTTTACATTATATAATAATATATGTTATTGGTGGATGGTATATCATTGTTTTAAACTGATTAGCTAGAAAAAAATATTTCTTCCTATTTCTTTTTTTAACAATAATTTTTTATCCAATCATGATTTAACTATATATTTTTTATTGTAATTTATTATTAAAGCAATAAAAATTATATTTTTTGAAAAATCATTGAAAGTATGTACTTACATGCGGAAAAACATATATAAGTAACTTATAAACATAAAAATGTCATGGATTAACCATAGAAAAGGCGATATTATGAATTGTAATAAGATTATAATTATTTCATTAATATTATTGTTTTTATCGGTGACGGCTGTTTCAGCTGCTGATTTCAATAATGTAACTGAATTATCTTCTGATGTGGATGATTCCATAATTGTTAAAGATTCATTTTTAGAATCTTCCGAAATTCAGGATTTGCAACTTTCAAGTAATTCAACAGGTACTTT
>ONUN01000067.1 GCA_900320955.1 uncultured Methanobrevibacter sp.
TAATTAATGGAGTTATTAAATGCCAGTTATTACATTCAAATATCAGGATTTGAAAGATTTAGGAATAGACATGGAAAAAGATGAATTAATAGACACATTGCCAATGATGTCCAGTGATATTGAAGACTTTGATGATGAAGAAATCAAGGTAGAATTCTTCCCAAACCGCCCAGACAATCTATCTGTCGAAGGAGTAGCCAGATCATTTAAAGGATTTATCGGTCAAGAAATCGGTTTTCCAGATTATAAGGTTGAAGAATCTGGAGAATATGTTGAAGTGGATGAAGATGTGGCAAAAATCAGACCATACATAGGATTTGCAAAAATTGACAATGTTGATTTTACTGGCGATAAACTCAAATATATTATGGATTTCCAGGAAAATCTCCATTGGGTAATCGGAAGAGACAGGAAAAAAGTAGCTATCGGTATTCATAATGCTGATGTCGTTACCGGACCATTTAAATATATTGCAACCCCTAAGGATGCAAATGCATTTGTTCCTTTAGAAAAGGACTTTGAAATGACTCCTGATGAAATATTAACCCAACACGACAAAGGTGTTGATTATGCTCATTTAATCCAAGACTTTGACAAATATCCATTAATTCTTGATAAGGACGACAATGTCTTGTCAATGCCACCAATTATCAACGGCGAGTTGACCAAAATCAAGGAAGACACAAAAAACATTATTGTTGATGTGACTGGAACTGATGAAAGAGCTGTCAATCAAGCATTGAATATCATATGCTGTTCATTTGCAGAGGTCGGAGGTCAAATTAAATCCATGGAAGTCAGATATGCTGACAAAAGCATTAAGACTCCAGATTTAACTCCTCAAGAGATGAATGTCCATGTAGATACTGCAAATAGTTTGATTGGTGGAACAAGCCTTACTGCTGAAGACATTAAAGGATTACTTTTAAAAGCACGTTTTGATGCTGAAATCATTAGTGAAAACGAAGTCAAAGCAATTATACCTGCTTATAGAGTAGACATATTGCATGAAGTGGATGTTGTTGAAAATATTGCAGTACAATACCACATTAACTCCGTAGAAGCAAAATTACCTGAAATCAATACTGTAGCTTATGAAAACGATTGGTTTAAAGCAGAAAGCACTATCCGTGAAGTAATGGTTGGATTAGGTTTTCAGGAAGTAATGAGCCTAATGCTTACAAACGAAGAGGCACATTACGAAAAAATGAATCAGCCGGAAGAAGAACATGTGCAAGTTGCAAGACCAATTACCATTGACAGAACTATGATTAGAACTAGCCTAATCAATTCTTTAATGGAATTTTTAGAAGACAACAAGCATGAAGACCTACCTCAAAAAATATTTGAGATTGGAGATATTTTATATCTTGACGATACAAAAGAAAACAAAACAAAATCTTCCAAAAAGTTAGCTGCCCTAATTTGCCATTCAACCGCCAACTTTACTGAAATCAAATCAGTAATGACAAGCGTATTGACCAATTTAGGATATACTATGGAAATAAGCGACAGTGAAAATAAGACCTTTATTGAAGGCAGAGTAGCTGATGTAGTTGGCGAAGCTCAAAAAGGTACAATCAAAGGATTCTTTGGTGAAGTTTCCCCTGAAGTAATAACTAACTTTACCCTCGAGTATCCTGTAATTGCATTTGAAATAGAAATTCTAAAATTCTTTTTTTAATACCATAATTTTCTCATTTGCGTTTCAATTTCAGAGTAATTATTCACAGCGGGTGAGGCATCATAATTACTGAAAACAGCGATAAAAATCAGCAATAGTACAATTACAACTATCAAAATTATTGTCCATTTCTGCAATTATTCACCAACCATCGTCAAAGTTACTGTTCTTCCACTTCTTGGTCCATCTAATTCAATGAAAAAAACAGATTGCCAAGTACCTAAATCCAATTTTGAATTTTTTATTGGTAATGATTCGCTTGATGAAAGTAAAAATGATTTCAAATGTGATTTTGCATTATTATCGATTTTATCATGCTTGTATGAAAATTTATCATCAATTAAATTATCTAATGTGAATTCCAAATCATTTAAAAGACCAGATTCATTTTCATTAACCACAATGGCTGATGTAGAGTGTTTTGAAAAAATTGAGATGATTCCTTCATCAATATCAATCAGATTATTAATTTGTGAAGTGATATCAATAATTTCAAAGCTTTTATTAGTATTGATTTTTAAAGAATAAGATTTGACTATCATCAATATATAATTTAATTAAACTTATTAATAAATTAAAGAAAAAAAGAAAAGAAAATGTTTATTAATATTCATCTTTATCGAATTTACCCCTATATCCATAAATCAACAATCCCATTATGGATAATATGCACATCACTATAAGGCCAGAAGTGTTTGTAAGTTCTTTTGAAGTGGTTACTGGAGGAACAATCTCAAATGCTTTACCTTCCTTAGAAGCTTCGCCATTACCAGTATCTCCGGAGTTCAAATCACCATTAGATAATGCATCCTGTCCATTATCAGAAGTGTCTTGAGATGGAATGTCTGAACTGTTTGTTCCATAGTTACCTGAGTTTAGTGAATTTGCCACATGTGAACCTGAAGAGTTACCACCATGGGAATTACCCTGATAATTGGAGTTTCCATTTACATCAGAAGTTCCTTCATTTCCATTATTATTTTGAGACCCTTTTTCATTATCATTTGATGTTGATGACTTTGAATCTGTTGATTGGCCTTTATCACCTGAAGCATGATAATCATAGTTATAATACTGACCGCCAATTTCTACCTTTACATTATGGTCAACAGTAGGGTCCAAATCTTTAACAACTGTTGCTTGCCCATCATTAACCGTAACAGTGTACCTATTCCCATCAACTTCAACATTTGTTTGAAAAGTTGCAAATTCATTTACAGCCCTACCTGAAGAGTCCCTTAATTGAAGAGATAGAGTGTTACTAATGGATAAAGTATCCAAATTCATTAAAGATGCTAAAAGCCTTGGACATACAAAAGTATTTGAGGGATCATTTGAATCATACCAGTTTTGACCCAATTCAAAGTTTTCATTTTCCCAATAATTTTTAGCCTGGTAAAATTCATTATGTGCCAAATAGTTATACTCAACTTTAAGTATGGTGCTTCCAGAACTTTTGAATCCTGAACCTAACAAAAGTCCGTTACCCGTTTCAAATCCACCCATGCTTGAACGTGGGTCTTTTCTATTATTTGTTAATGAATTTGTTTTAACAACATCATTAGTGGATGTTGAGTTGATATAGACACCATTAGTATTTTCATAAACATTATTTCTTGCAATTAATGTATGGGAAGACTTGTTGAAGGTTGAAATACCATTTAAGTTATTATGATGAATTGTATTGTTGGTAATATTGCAATAATAAATATTTGAAGTTTCAATTCCAGACCATTTGTTATATGAAATCGAATTATCATATACTAATGTATTTTTTACATCCTGAAGCCGCAAACCATTTTGACTGGCTTTTAGGATATCATTGCCTGAAACAACAATTTTATCAGAATTTTTTACTAAAATACAGTTTTTTCCACCAACAATCCTATTATCTTTAACCACAACATTTTTTGCATTATCCACAATAACTCCACAATCACTATTTGAAGCAACAATCGTTATTCCAGACAATACACTTCCTGCTGATTTTGATGTGAAATAAAATCCGAAAGTTTTATCCAATCTTAAATTCTTAGCTTTATCAGTTAATTTACCAGAAGTATATACAACACTATCATTTTTTGAAACAATATTTAATTTTTTATTTACAACCAAAGAAATATCATTATATTCCTTATCTGTAAATTCAAAAGTATCTCCCTCTTTTGCATTATCAAATTTTGATTGGATATCTTCATTTGACAAATCAGCAGTAATAGTTTCATAATTATCACCACTATCAGAAAGAAGTGTCATATTGTTCCCATAGATATTAGTTGCACTAACTGAAGAAACTAATAATAAGAATAATAGAGATAATAAAAAAAGAATTAACACTTTTTTGTCCATATTAAAAACTTCCCAATCTTTATTTTTATAATCAAATTATATAAGTTAATAAAATTTTATAAAATAAAAAATTATACCATATACATAATATTGATTAACGAGTATATTTTTGAAGTCAAATCTATATAAATCTAACCTATATAACAGCATTATATTGGAAAATCCTACCGATATAAATCAAATTACACCCATTAGATTTGATTAACAATGTTATATTAAATATTTGAGACATTTTCATTTAAATAATATAAAAATCAATATATAACTAATTACTTATCGATGAAATTTATTGGTATAAGTGATTGAATATAATTAATTTAGAGATGAAAATATGGATAAAAAATGTTTAATATTAGCATTAATGTTAGTATTAATTGTATTTTTAAGTACAACCATAGTATCAGCTGAAAATTTAACTGATACTATAGGAAATAGCGAAAAGCTATCAAGTACAGAAGTTACAATTGAAACTACCGATACTAATGATCAAATTCAAACAAAAATAAATAGTTTAAATGATGGAGATACTTTAAATTTCCAACAGGGAGAATATAAGGACATCTGTATTTATGTAAACAAAAGCATTACAATAAACGGGAATGGATCTACATTATATGGATATGACAGACCATCTGCAAATACCACTCCTGAAATAATCATGAACAAAACCACAGAAGGTGGTTACGCAATTACAAATCTTGCAACATTATACATTCTCAAAACTGATGGTTTAGTCATAAAAGACATGAAACTTGTCGCAGGGGCAAATAGTGGAACTGATAACGGAGCAGACTCCAGATACAGCAATTGTGTAATATATAATTATTTCTCAAACCATACAACAATTTCAAACACCAGCATTACTGGATGTTCCTGGGGTATTTGGTTCCAAAATTGTGCTGACGGAATTATAGAAAACAATAAAGTTCAAAATCAATTAATTACTGGAATATTCAACTTCCAGTCCCCTAGAACAATAATTAGAAATAACACAGTAACCAATGCCAAAAACCACGGAATTGATGTGAGACATGGCATTGGACCAAATGTTAAAGTTTTAAACAATACTGTGATTGGTGCTAAAGAAGGTATTTATTTATTACATTCAGCAAAACATGTAGTAACTGGAAATATAATAAGAAATTGTAGTTTAAGCTCAATTACATGTTGTGGTGCTAGCCATATAACTATAAACAATAATAAATTATTAAATTCAAGAATTGGAGTTCTTTTAGGTGGAGGACAACCTGTTGGAGGTGCTTACACAGGATATAACAACATTACCATTGGTGAAAACGAATGGAAATTAGATAATTTACCAATGCCACCATCATTTGTATTTTATGTTGCTGAAGCAAAGGGAGATTATGCAAGTACATCTGCTATGATGGGTACCTACACAGACAGTGGACTAACAAATATAACTTATACTGAATATAAAGGAATCGAAACACCAAAACCAATTGTTGTTGATTATGATACAATTTTAAAACCAACCGGTAAAAATGTGACAATTTCTGCAGGAATGACAAATTCCCAAATCCAAACTGCAATTAACGGAATGGAAAATGGAGATACAATAATTTTTGAGAAAGATGCAGTATTTGAAGACATTTGCATTTACATTAATAAAAACATAAAGATTATTGGTAATAATGCAACTTTAAAAGGATTAAACAATACAAACAAAGAAATAATCAATTCTATAGGATTACCAAGCACATACAATGCATTACTTTACTCCGCAATCATATATTCCATCAACAACACCAATGTTGTAATAAGTAATTTAAATTTAATTAGCAATTATCCAAATTATTCCAATCCAAATGGTGAAGAATACAAAACTGCATGTATCTTTGCAGAAAACAGCAAAAACCTCACCATTACCGAATGTGACATTGATGGAGCATCATGGGGATTATTTGTAGGATTCCAAAAAAATGGTTGTCCTAACTCAATAATAACAAACAACAAAGTATCAAACCAATATACAACAGGAATTATCTGCTTTGGATCACAATTCTCCATAGTTGCAAATAATACTGTAACTAATGCTAAAAATCATGGAATCGATGTGAGATTCAAGGCTAATGGATTTAATGTTACCGTATTCAATAATACCGTTTCCGGTGCAAAAGAAGGCATTTATCTTTTACATTCTTCAGGACACAAAGTATATGAAAATACCATTTTAAACTCAAAAATTAGTTCAATTACTTGTTACGGATCAGGAAACGAATACATATTTAACAACACTTTAAGTGGAAGCAGAATAGCTATTTTGCTTGGTGACGGATACTTCAATGTAACTGTAGGTCCAAATACATACAAACCTGATAAATTACCATTCCCACCTACTTTTGAATACTTCATAGTTCAAGGTGAAACCAGATACCAATCTTCAGAAAAGGTAATTGGAACTTATAAAGATTCACAAGCTGTAAACTTAACCGCAAATGATGTGGCTGTAGGATACAAGAAAGGTACATTTGAAATTACTTTAAAAGACAACAAAGGTAAAGCAATAGCTAACAAACCAACAACAATTAGCCTCAATGGTGAAGAATATTCTGTTGTGACTGATTCAAATGGTGTTGCTTCTATTAACTTAACTTTAACTCCTGGAAATTATAGTGCCAATGTACATACTTCAAGTGATTATTACAACAAAGCAGGCAATGCCGAAGTTCTAATCACTGTTAAAGATGACAGAACTGCAACTGCAATAACAGCTAGTGGAAAAACATTCTACTTACAAGCTATTGAAAAAGGCAGCAAATACCAAATAACTCTTAAAGATGCAAACGGTAAAACTTTAGCTGATAAAGATATCACAGTTACATTTAACGGCAAAACCTACAAAACAATAACCAATTCAAAAGGAGTAGCTACTGTTACCCTTAAAGCAACAAAAACAAGTTCTTTAAAAGCTACCGTTAAATTTGCTGGTGATGACGAATATGCAGCAGCTACAAAAACTGCAGCCATCAAAGTCACAAAAGAAGCATCCAAATTAACTGCATCCAAAAAGACTTTCAAGGCTAAAACAAAAACTAAAAAATACACTGTAACCTTAAAATCCAAATCTGGTAAAGCAATATCAAAATTAAAAGTTACTCTCAAAGTTAAAGGCAAAACCTATAAAGCAACCACCACTGCAAAAGGTAAAGCTACATTTAAAATTACCAAATTAACTAAAAAAGGCAAACACACTGCTACAGTTAAATTTGCAGGCAACAAATACTTTACCGGAAAAACAGTTAAAGCAAAAATAACAATCAAATAAAGAGATTTCCCATAATCTCTTTTAATTTTCTTTTTTTAGTCAAAATCAAAAATAAAAATCAATAAGAGAGATTTAATGCTCCCTTTTAAAAATTCAAATCAGTATGATTTTCTTTTGGAAAAAGCAACATACATTATGAATATTCCAATCAAAATTAAAACAATTTGAGGAAATACTGCAAATATTATTCCTGGAATTATATGCAATTCTGCCAAAAGCCACAAAACACCATAGATTACAAGCAATGCTCCAAACAAAATAGCTAGCTTATACAACAAATCCTTAAAATCATATAATGGCATTCCACCAAACGGACCAGGCACATCATCACCTATAATTCTTTAGTTCCTTTTGGAGTTCCAACAATAACCTTATCTACCATTTGTGAGAAAATTCCATTTTCAACAACACCCGGAATTGTATTCAAGTCAATTTCCATATGTTCAGGTGATTCGATTTTCTCAAATTTGGCATCAATGACAAAATTACCATTGTCGGTTATTACTGGACCGTCTTTTCTTTGAGCCATTCTTATTTCACATTTGGCACCCATATCTTCAAGTTCCTTTATGACCATACGGGATGCATCAGGCAATACCTCAACAGGAACAGGGAATGTGCCTAACTCTTCAACACATTTTGATTCATCGACAATAACAATGAATTTCTTTGCAGTATAATCTACAATCTTTTCTTTAGTATGTGCCGCTCCTCCACCTTTAATTAAGTTGAATTCACTATCCACTTCATCAGCACCGTCCACTGACAAGTCAATGTCGTTTTCTTCCAAAGTAGTGATTGGAATATTCCATTGTTTGGCTATTAATAATGATTGAAATGATGTTGGAATTCCTTTTACGTTGATTCCTTCATCTTTAATTCTCATACCCACTTTTTCTATAAAGTAATGTGTTGTTGAACCTGTACCAAGTCCTAAAACCATACCATCCTTAACATATTCAGCAGCCTTATAACCTGCATTTTTCTTACTAGAATCATTACTGCTAGCGCTTTTCATTTAAATCACAAACCCCAAAGTAAGATTATTAAGTTTATAACCTTTTTTACATTCTTCTTTATGTTTTCCATTGTTTTCTAAAACAATACATTTGTCATTTTCCTGCAGTCCATCAGGGAAACACAAATCATGAAAATCACATTTCTCATCACAATCATGAGCATTATAAGTAAATGTTGATCCTTCAAAAATGTTTTTTGAAGTAGTCAATAAGTCTATTTTGGCAAAATCTATTTCAACAGGAATAACAACCCCTTCTGCATGAATTGGACATTTCTGTTCGCTGTCCTTAACATCCACTACAACATATTTCCTGTTTAATTCCAGGTTTCCAACGCAAGATGATTTAAACCTACAGTTTTCACACTCATCAGCCGGACCTAGAAAAACAAATTCCTGCCCTTTTTTTGCTAAATCTTTTCCTATCAATGTAATCATCTAAATCACCTCTGTTTTATAAGCCAATTCATATGCTGCTTCTTTTGAAATTCCATTATCACCTAAAATAGTATATCTTTCAGGCCTGATTTTATGAGCCATCACCAATGCCTCAATTATGTCTTCTTCTGATATTCCCACTTCCTGGGCGGTTGTTGGTGCTTGTACAG
>ONUN01000014.1 GCA_900320955.1 uncultured Methanobrevibacter sp.
AATTTAACAAAATGATGGATGATTATTAAATAAATGGGGATTACATATGCCAGTAGATAAAGATATTAAAAAAGTATTAATTATTGGTTCCGGACCTATTCAAATTGGACAAGCAGCAGAATTCGATTATTCAGGATCACAAGCATGTAAATCACTAAGAGAAGAAGGAATAGAAACAGTACTTGTTAACAGTAATCCTGCTACAATTCAAACTGATTTGGGCATGGCAGATACTGTTTACACAGAACCATTAACTCCTGAAGTTGTTGCTAAAATCATAAAGGAAGAGGAAATTGACTCAATATTACCTACTATGGGTGGACAAACTGGATTAAATATTGCAACAGGTCTTGGAGATTTAGGATTACTCGAAGGAATCAAAGTATTGGGTTCCGATGTTCAAACCATTAAAGATGTGGAAGACAGGGATTTATTCGCTAACTTGATGGAAGAAATTGGTGAAGAAATTCCAAAATGTCAGGCTGTTGAAAGTGTAGATGAAGCACTTGATGCTGTAAATGAAATCGGTTATCCAGTAATCGTCAGACCAGCATTCACATTAGGTGGAACTGGTGGTGGAATAGCCCACAATGAAGAGGAATTAATTGAAATTGCTACTCATGGGTTAGATATGAGTTTTATCAATCAAGTTCTTATTGATGAATCTGTTTTAGGTTGGAAAGAAATAGAATTTGAGGTAATGAGAGATAAAGAAGACACTTGTATCATTGTATGTACTATGGAAAACATCGACCCTATGGGTATTCACACAGGAGATAGTGTTGTAGTGGCTCCTATTCAAAACTTATGTGATGAAACCATTCAGAAAATGCGTGACGCATCAATCAAGATTATTCGTGCATTAGGTATTCGCGGTGGATGTAACATTCAATTCGCACTAAATCCTGAAAATGATGAATACAAAGTTATTGAAGTAAATCCAAGGGTATCAAGAAGTAGTGCACTAGCATCCAAAGCAACAGGTTATCCTATTGCAAAAATCTCCTCAAAAGTCGCTTTGGGAATGACATTGGATGAAATCAAAAACGACATTACCAAAGAAACCCCAGCTTCATTTGAACCCGCAATTGATTATGTTGTAATTAAAATTCCAAGATGGCCATTTGACAAGTTTAAAGGAATAAGCCGTGAAGTTGGAGTTCAAATGAAAGCAACCGGTGAAGTAATGGCTATTGGAAGAACTTTTGAAGAAGCATTCCAAAAAGCTTTAAGATCACTAGATATGGGCTTTGACGGCTTTGAATATGTCGAATACACTGAAGATGACCTTGCACATCCAACAGATTTAATTTACTTCCAAATCTACTCCGCTATTAAGGATGGAATGGACATTGATAAAATAAGGGAACTTACAAACATTGATAATTTCTTCTTATACAAAATCAGAAACATAGTAAACTTTGAAAATGAAGTTACTGCTGATAAATTGAATGATGAATACTATTTAAGAAAAGCAAAACAACTGGGCTGTTCAAATAAAAGATTGGCAGATTTATCCGGTCAAACCGAGGAATATGTCAGAAACTTGCTTTTAAGATATAATATTCAGCAATCCTATAAAATGGTAGATACCTGTGCAGCAGAATTTGAAGCTAAAACTCCATATTACTACAGCAGTTATGATGCCGGAAATGAATTAACATCAACCACTAAAAAGAAAGTTGTTATTCTTGGTGCAGGACCTATCAGAATTGGTCAGGGTATTGAATTTGATTACTGTTGTGTACATTCATCTCTTGCTCTTAAAGAGGATGGAATTGAAACTATTTTAATAAACAACAACCCTGAAACCGTAAGTACTGATTATGATATTTCCGATAAGTTGTTCTTTGAACCATTGACATTTGAAGATGTAATGGGAGTAATTGATCAGGAAAAACCTGATGGTGTCATTGTTCAATTCGGTGGTCAGACTTCCATTAACTTGGCAGTTCCATTGGCTAATGCAGGTGTTAAAATCTTAGGAACTCCATACGAAAGTATTGACCGAGTTGAAGACAGAGAATTGTTTGCAGAACTTTTAGAAAAATTGCATATTCACCAAGCTCCTTACGGAACAGCTAATTCATTTGAAGAGGCAAAATCCATTGCTGAAGAAATCACATTCCCTGTATTGGTACGTCCATCATATGTAATCGGTGGAAGGGCAATGGAAATTGTTTATGATAATCATGAACTTGAAGAATATATGAAAGAGGCCGTAAAAGTTTCACCTGAACATCCTATTTTGGTCGATAAGTTCCTTGAAGATGCTATCGAGTTGGATGTTGACATATTGTGTGACGGTGAAGACGTATTCATTGCAGGAATCATGGAACACATCGAAGAAGCTGGTGTTCACTCAGGAGATTCCGCATGTGTAATACCTCCTCAAACCATTCCGGAACATATATTAGATACAATTCGTGAAAACTCAACCAAATTGGCTTTAGAACTTGACGTTAAAGGTTTAATGAATATCCAATATGCTGTAAAGCTTGATGAGGAAATGGTTTATATCATTGAAGCTAACCCTCGTGCAAGTAGAACAGTTCCATTTGTAAGTAAAGCTATTGGTGTTCCTCTTGCTAAAGTAGCTACCTGGATTATGAATGGTGCTAAATTGAAAGACTTCAATTTAACCAAAGAAATTAAGATAGAGCATGTGGCTGTAAAAGAGTCAGTATTCCCATTCCTAAAACTTCCTGAATCAGATACTGTATTAGGTCCGGAAATGAAATCCACCGGTGAAAGTATAGGTATCGATGAAAGCTATGGAATGGCATTTTACAAATCTCAACTTTCAGCAGGAATGGTTTTACCTAAAAAAGGTAAGATATTCATAAGTGTTAAAGAAGCAGATAAAAAGAAAATAAGACCTATCGCAGAAAAGGCTACTAATTTAGGATTTGATATCGTTGCTACTGCAGGTACTGGTGATGCAACTGGCCTTAAATCTGTTCAAAAGGTTAAAAAAGTTTCACAAGGATCCCCAAATATTAGGGATGCAATCTTAAACAAGGAGATTGATTTAATTATTAACACTTCTGAAGGTAAACAGTCTGCAAAAGATGGTTATATCATTAGACGTCTAGCTATTGAATTGGGTATTCCTTATGTTACCACTTTAGCAGGTGCAAGAGCAGCTTTAAATGCTATTCAGGCTGTTCAAAATAATGAAATCAATGTAAAATCTTTAAACAAATATACTGATGGAGATTAATCTCTCTATCTCTTTTTTTAATTATTATATAAATATTCTTTAATGTTTATACCACAGGAAGGACACTCTGTCGCATCGATGTCCAATCTGCTTTTACATTTAGGACAATAGTTTAATTTAACTTTATACTCTTTGGTAGGATCGATTATGGCATTGACCTCAATTTTTTCAGTAACGTGTGTTTTTAATACGTTTAGGTCCCAGTCATTGTCCATCAGCATCTTTTTATAGTAAAATGCCTCAGTCATCGTATCATATTGGCCAATAATCTCTTCGCCTCTTTGAATGTAAAATTTGCGTATTTTATGATTAAAAAGAATTTCACCTTCCCTTTCTGTTTTGTTGACATGCATTCCTTTAATTCGTCCTTTTGGTCTTTTTTCGGGAAATGGCGGTAATTCCATATGTTCGTACTTGTTTTCCAAATCACATTCTACCAGCAAATCATAATCGAAATTGCAAAAAAATAGGGCATCTCTTTCATATAATGCATCGGATAACTTTTTAAATTCCCCATAATCTTTATTATTGTGTTTAACACGGTAAACATTTCCTGTTTTCACAATATTTCTGTAAAAATAGCGAATTTCCTGAGAATTAATAAAATCATCCCCTTTTAATAAAAGATGCATTCATCTAATTGTTAAATTTAATATTACTTTTTTCAATTAAATAAACTTAATGTAGGGTTAAATTTATTAATTAAAAAAATTAGATTTTCCTTTAATGTTTACTATAGCTAATGGAATCATTTTAAAAGGCCAAGATTTGACATTAACAAAGGAAAATATTGTCGTTGATGATGGTATTATCATAGATATCAGAAAAGAATCTGTGGAAGGCAAAATCATTGATGTGGACGGTGCTGTTGTTTGCCCGTCATTTATCAATGGCCATATGCATATTGGCGATTCGATTATTAAAGATGAAGGATATTCCCTATCACTAAGTGAAATGGTAAAGCCGCCTAATGGTGTAAAGCATAAAGCATTAGCTAATGCAGAAGATGAAGATATTATATCTGCAATGAAGGATACAATGTGGGAAATGGTTGAGAGTGGAACCACACATTTTATTGATTATCGCGAAGGTGGAATAAAAGGTGTTGAACTTTTAAAAAAGGCGGCACAGGATATTCCAATAAAACCCATAATTTTAGGGCGTGATGACAGTTTTTACGGCGACAATCCAGATTTAAGGAAAGTCAAAATTGCTGTTCGAAAACTATTAAAAATTGCTGATGGTATTGCTCCAAGTGGATTTGGGGAAATTACTGATGAAGTTGCCAGAATAATTGTCGAGGAGTGTAGAAAAAGTAATAAGATCTCTTCAATCCATGTTGCGGAATCCAAATCCAATCAGATTGAATCCTTGAATCAATTCAATAAAACTGAAATTGTCAGAGGTGTTGAATCTGATTTCAGTCAGTTGGTTCATTTAACTAATCCTGAAGCTGATGATTTAAAAGCAGTTTCAAAATCAAATCAAAATGTTGTTGTCTGTCCAAGGGCTAATGCAACTTTAAATGTTGGGGTCGTGCCATTAAATCAAATCCTAAATTTGGGAATGAAACCATTAATCGGGACTGATAATGTGATGCTTAACTCCCCAAATATGTTTAGGGAATTGGAATTTAGTTTAAAATTAATGTCCGTTTATTATAAGGATTATCTCAATCCAAAACAGTTGTTGCAGATGGCTACTACCAATGTCTGCAGTAGTGAAATTAATCATGTTGTTGAAAAGTCATTAATCTCAGTTGGCTGTCCTGCTGAATTCATAGTGTCTGATTCTTTTTCTATTAATCCTTATTTAAATATGATAAATAGGTGTGAATCGAAAAATATATTATATATCATTAATAAAAAAATAAACATATAGTATAATGATATAATTTATATGCTATATCGGGAGATGTTAATGATGTATAAAAAAATATTAGTCCCTACTGATGGGTCAGAATTCGCAAAAAAAGCACAAAAACATGCTCTATTTTTAGCTAGTGTTAGCGGAGCTGAGATTGTGGCTGTAAGCGTTACTGAAAATAATTTTGTTAACGGGCTTCCATTAGATGATGAAATATATCAGTTAAATCAAGTCTTAAATGAAAGATCTGAGAAATGAGGAAAATATTGATTTAATTGTTATGGGAAGTTCAGGTAAATCTGGCTTCGATAGATTTATTATGGGTAGTGTAGCAGATAAAGTTGTAAACTCTGCAAAATGCGCCGTTCTTGTAGTGCATTAGATTCTACCGCTTTTATTTCATATTAATTATATAGGTGTTTTTATGTTAGTCAAAAGAACAATGTCTAAAAATGTTGTTAGTGTTTCCGTACCTGGAAACCGTGAAAAAGTTTTAGACTTAATGAGAAAAGAAAACAAAGCAGTACTTCCAGTAGTAAAAGAAGACACTAATATATTAGTAGGTGTTATTACTCGTTCAGATTTAATCAATAATCCTGATGAAGAACAACTTGCAATGTTGATGAGTAGAGAGTTAGTTACTGTTAGTCCTGATGATGATGTAACTGATGCAGCACGTGCAATGATGGATAATAATGTTAGGAGAGTTCCTGTTGTTAATGATGATGGTGAATTGGTAGGAATTATCACTTCATTTGATTTAGTATCCAAAGCATTAACTAAAGTTGACGTTGATGATGCAGTTGAAAATTATATGATCACTACTGTTCCAACAACTTGGGAAAAAGCTCCATTGAATGTGGCATTCGAAACCATGAATCAATTCGGTTTAAAATCAGTATTGGCATTGGATGATGATGCAAAACTATCAGGTATTTTAACAGAAACTGATTTTATTGCTGAAATTGAAATAATTTCTGAAAGAAGTGAACACAGTTCCACAGTTGGAACTGAAGGTGATAAATGGTCATGGGACAGTACTTCTGTATTGTACATTGAGAAAAATCATTTAAAATTCACTGAAAAAGTTGTTGGCGACGTTGCTGTGGGTAATGTCGAAGTGGCTAATTCAAAAACCAAAGTCACTGACTGCGCTAAAAAAATGAAATCATTAAACATTGAACAAATTCCGGTCATTGGTGTTGAAGGAGATTTAGTTGGACTCGTTAGAGCTAGTGATTTAATTAGGGCATTAGTTGAATAATTGTGATATGATGGTTGTTAGTCCAGTACTGCTAGTAAAAGTTATTGAAAGTGGTGTAAATGTTCGTGCAAGGTATTATGATGATCTTGCTGAACATGAAATAATCCTTAATTCAGTAATTACTTATTGGTGGGCTAATAACTTGCCGCCAGCTAAAAAGTTTTTGGAACTATTTGATTCAGTAATCAAAAGGACCATCAATGAAATTATACCTCATAAAATCTTAAATTTGAAGTATGATGTTAAAGCTAATCAGAATTTGGATGATGCTTCCGAGCTTGAAATCGATTTGATTAGTGTTGATGCAGATGGTATTGGGTTTAAAATTGATGGTGGGACCATTTCATTGAAAGGGCTTAGAAAAGTCGATGAAGATTTTGAAGTCAAAGAAGTTTCTTTAAGTTTCGATCAGAGTATTGAAACTCCGGATATTGTTTTAAAAAAATACAAAGAGATGAAAGAATAATATTTCAACATATTCAATTTTCATCTTAAAATTAACTTTCATTAAATTGAATTCATGATTAATTTAATGATAGTTGTTATCTCTTTTTTTTATTTTTATTGATTATAGATTGATTTAAATTTATTTCAACTAGAAAAATAGAATTTATTCTCATTGGCATATAGATTTAATATGCTTTAATAATAATTTGGCATCCTCTTTTTTGATATCTTCGCTTTCACGAATGAAATTAATTAAGAGTCCTTTTTTATCATCATCTAAATCGGATTCATTTAAGACTAAAGAATAATTTCGTTTTGGATAATATGTTTTTTTTGCAATGCTCAGCAATTCATCCTTTTCTTTTTTAGTTATGATATTTTCAGATGTCGCATTATCAAAAATATATCTCATGTTTATTAATGGAACTGAAAGAGCTTCTAAACTTTCGCTGTCCAACATTACTGCAACTTCATCATCTGAATCAATTGCGCCTGAGGCATATTGTTGATAACAATATCCGATACCTGTCATTCCCAATGTATCGAGTTCGGATGCTCTCAACGCCCCCATACTTGAAGCTCCAAAAACATCAATGCCTGAATTAATTGCATTTAGAATTTCCTTATGGCCAACTGCAGAGTTTTGATGAAAAACGCCATCGATTATTCCAATGATGTCCGGATGCTTTTTTATTGCGAGGTTCAAATCACCTCTTTTAATTGGCCTTTCATAAATCACTTCTGCATCCGCACTGCTGTCAAATATTTCTTTTGATTCATCAAAAGATAAGGAAAGGCCTGTGTAAATTATAACTTTTGTCATGCAAATCAAACTTTTAAAAATCTGTATCCGGCTCGACTTTTATCAATTGTGTAAAGTTCCATTTCAGGAATAACCACTCTCACAACGCTCACATCAAGTTCTGGCCTTGTTAAATTTGTGTATAATATTTTTTGAATGTCATTGGATATTAGCTCATCCTTAACGATTTCAATATCCTTTGTTATTGATGAAGTACTTTTATTCTCAATATCTGATAATTTTATTTGCTCTTCTTCATCTCTAAAATAATACTTGTTTATTCTTTTCATTCGCTCATAACCTGCTTCACGAGCAAAATCTGCTCTAACAGTATCTTCACGAGCTCCATTTATTTGTGTTGCTCTGCTTTGCGCAACCTCTGTAAGAGCCCTTAAAATTGCAACTTCCGGGTCAAGATGTGTTCCCATACCCAAAGTCAGAAGTCCTGCATCCCTTGTTATTGTGTCATCTGCGGAGGCAGCTATTGTTGGGATTTTAATGTCGGCAGTAAAGTCCATTAATTTAATTTTAATTCCTTCACTCTCAAATTTATCTATAATGTCTATAATGACTTCATTTTCAATGCTGCTTATATCAATTTGCGCATAGTTTTTATGGGTCAATTCAAAAATGCTCCAGGCATCTCTTTCAATGACTTCAAAGATTCCATGCAGTATTGCTTCTTCCAAAATATTTCCTGAAGCAAGTCCATTGGTATTTGACTTGAATAAATTCTGTGAGTCATCTTTAGAAATATATGGGTGGTAAATCGCATTTGTAGGAATATAATATTCCTTATTTGAAATAATATCCTTTGACTTGCTCCATTCAAGACTCAAATCACTAATATCTTTTTTCTCAAATTCACTTGGCAAATTTAAGCTTTTAGGATCAACATATTCTCCAAATTCTTCAATTTCAGACAACTTGGCAATAATGGTTTCATCGCAATCTTGCCTTTCAGCTGAATATCTCTCAAACCCTTCCATCATTGCAGATGCTTTTGCATGATCTTTGGTTATTCCTTTTCCACCGTATATGCTAACTGCACCATCTTCAGCAGTTGGCCGGATTGCAGTATATATTGGAATACCTATTCTATCCAAATCGGTAATGTCTGCAATACGGGTTATTCCAGCCACTTTTAACTTATTTTCATTGATTTCAATAGTTTTGCTTGGAGCAATTACTCTATGTGTTCCTGTAAAATATGTGATTTCTTCGCTCATAATCTAAAATCCTAAAATTGTTCTCACTATGGTTTCAAAGCCCATTGTCATAGGTAATGCTGTCATAATACCTGCAATAGCTATTATTGCAATCCAAATTCCAGCATTCCATCTTAAAACTTTGGATCCGTCAAGGTTTCCAATAGGCAGTAAATTAAACAATGCTAAGAAACTGTTGATGGAATAACCTAAAGCACATATTTGATATATTAATAATGAAGTCTGTGAATTGAATGCGGAACGATATACCAATGTTGCAACAATTAAAAATAATAATGCCAATACAATATTCACAACAGGTCCTGCAATGGATATTCTTCCGTTAATTTCATCGGTCATGTAATCTGCATATGTGTAGACTGCACCTGGAGCAGCAAATACAAATCCAAAAAATGAAGTTATAAGTGCAAATATCAATCCTTGTGGCCATAATTTGAATTCTGCCCAGTATCCATACTTCATTGATACAAATTTGTGTCCGAGCTCGTGTAAAATAAAACCAAGCCCTACACCAACCATAATCATTGGAAGTATGGTCATTAAAGCAGCCATATCTCTTCCGGTATTTGCAATACCGAAACAAAGAGAAATAACGACAAATGCAATTAATAAATCTCTTATTTCACTGCTTGTAAATTTTAACATAATTTTAAAATATCTAACTTTATATATAAAAGTTTTTTCTAATTATTAATCATGGACTTACATATAGATAATATTTTAAATGATTTGGAAAATGATGATATTCAGGCTTATTTATTGACTCAATTTACCAATGTTGAGTATATTTCAAATTATAAACCAACCAGCTTTGCTTTTTGTATTATTAAAGAAAATCCAATTATTTATGCTTCAAAAATGGATATGGAAATAGCCAACAAAAACTCTAAAATCGAAGTTAAGGAATTTGAATCATTTGATGTGATGCTTGGCGAGCTTAAAAAAGATGGAATTAAAAATTTGGCTATTGAGCCAAGTTTGCCGTACAGCACATATGAAAAGTTCAAGGATGACTTTACAGTAACTTCCAAAAATTATGTTGACAAGCAACGAATGATTAAAACACCTTCAGAGATAAGCAATATCGAAAAGGCTACCGAAATTGCACAAAATGCTTTTGTGAGTTTGGATATTTTGAATCGCGATGATTATGAAAGTGCTGTTGCATTTGATTTGGTAAAAGCAATGATTGAAAATGGGGCTTCTAAAGAATCATTTGACACTATTGTAACTAGTGGAGCTAATTCAAGCCTTCCTCATGCAGTTCCTCAAAACAAACAACTCGAACAACCAATATTGATTGATTGGGGTGCAATTTATAATGGATACTGCTCAGACAATACACGTACTATGGTTTACAGTGAATTTCAACATGAAATTTGGGACATCGTAGCCGAAGCACATGACAAGGCAATTAAATCAATAAAGCCAGGCATTAAATGTTGTGAAATTGATAAAGTTGCCCGTGATATTATTGGAGAATATGGGTATGCCGATAAGTTCATTCATTCAACAGGCCATAGTTTAGGTCTTGATATCCATGAAACTCCGGGATTTTCAATTCGTGATGAAACAGTCATTGAAAAGGGAATGGTTATAACTGTAGAACCTGGAATTTATTTGGAAGGAGAATTTGGGGTTAGACTGGAAGACACTGTTTCAATTGATAAGAGAGCTAATGTTATTGGTAATTTGCCGTTAATGGTTGATGAATAATATTAAATAATATTAATGATATAATTACTAATATACTATTTAGATTTAATTTAAGGAGATTTTTATGGATTCAGATAAATTGGTCCGTGCTGTGTGTTCATTTTTTGTACCTGGTCTTGGACAGTTAATGAATGGTGAGATTGGAAAAGGTTTGGCGATTTTAATAATATTTATGTTAATATGGATTGCTCTTTTATCAGTGGGTATTCCTCTTGTTCAAACTATTTTTGGAATTGTTGTCAGATTGTTTGCAGCTTATGACGCATATACTTATGATGGATTTTAAATTTATTTGATTGTAGGGGTCGATAATTCTTGTACAATAAACATTAAAATGTTTATTCCTTTTTTCTATTATTTTCTAATTTTTCGTTGAGACATATTCTAAATCCCATGAAAAATAGCAAGTGAAGGTAAACATGATTAAAATGCTGGTGGAATATTGAAGTTGAACAATTATATGCAAAATATTTTGAATGCTTTAATAATTATTGATATTGTATTAATTTCACTGTCGCTATTTGTTTCGGTGCCGGATAATATCTTTTCAGTCATATTGGGCTTTGACTTTTTTGTTTGCATATTGCTTTTAATTGATTGGGTAAATGACTTATATAACTCTCATCCAAGATCTGATTTTTTAAAAAAACCCAGCACTTGGGTTTCATTAATTGCATCAATACCGCTGCAAGTTCTTCTACCTGTGGTCATTCCGGGAGTTAATCTTTTAAGATATTTCAGACTTTTAAAATTACTTAGGGTTCTATTATTATTCGATAAGTTCTTTGATGGTTTTGGAAATTTTGTTAAAAGGAGTAATTTGCACATAATATCAATGGGTGTATTGATAACTATACTTTTATTTACCGCCCTATTCAATACTTTCGGCACATCATATAGTCCTTTTGATTATTTCTACTTTGTTATAATAACAATTGCCACAGTGGGTTATGGAGATATTGTTCCTTTGACATTTGAAGAGAAAATCATTTCAATCTGTTTGATTATCACTGGGGTATTTGTTTTTTCATTGACTACTGCAGGAATATCATCATTTTTAACAAATCGCTTACTTGAAAAAGAGAGTAATAATATAACTTTGGAAGATATTAAGTCTGATTTAAATGATATTCAAAAGGAAAATGCCTCATTAAAAAAAGAAGTTCATGAGTTAAAAAATGAAATTCATGACTTAAAGGATTTGCTTAAAAAAGATTAAATCTCCTAAGGATTTGGCTGTTTTGATGCTTTTTTAACCAGTATTGGAACATATGATATTAATGCAGATACGAGAATGGACAGTAGAGTAGGTCCAAAGAAAATGGAATCATATAATCCTGCCATTTGATAAACAACAAATCCAACAAACCATGAAAAAATATTCCATTTCCAATTCATAACTTTATTCTCATCAAAATAAAATGATACCAATAATACGGCTGCCATCGGTGCAAAAACCGATGAAATCAGATAAAGAAAACCAATGTAATGGTTCATTATTCCTGAAATTGCAATCATTATGCTCATGGCACTGACAATGATTCCAACTATTTTTGGATCTAATTTGTTGAAAATGGATTTTGCAGATTCCCCTGCCGAATTGGTTGCAAGGAAATTTGTTGTTACTGTTGAAAGTACAAGAATTATGACTCCTGGTGTTCCAAGCCCCATGAGGAGTATTGATTGTGCAATGCTATCTGATCCCATTCCAACAATTCCTATGCCTATGAAATACATCCATAAGCTTGCAATTGTGTATGCTGTTGCAGATGCTGCTGTAGCTTTCACAGGCTTTTCAACATCTTTTGTGTAGTCTGATATTACTGGCAGCCATGAAATAGGCATTGCAATTGAAATTTCAAAAATATTCCAGAAGCTAAGTGCATTTGAAACGCCAAAAAGGGTATTTGTTCCGTCAGTTGTGCCTGTTAAAAGTAATTTGACAGACATCACCATTAATAATGCAATTAATACTGTCATGACTCCTGTTGTTAGTTTGGATGAACGTTGAAGTCCTATATAAACCCATAAAGCAACAAGCGCTGCAAGAATTGCGGATGTGGCCTCAAATGAAATTGGCAAATTTAAGCTAACCAGGGCAAGTGCACCCTGTGCATTCAAAACAGCAACCCATGCTATTAACTGCATTACATTCAATGTTGCAAAAAATTTGGAACCGTACTTGCCAAAAGCGGATTTCGTTGTCTCCATTGCATTTACTCTAAGTCTTGCACCAATAAGACCTATGAAAAAGAGCAATATTCCTCCAAGTATGTGTCCAAGAACTAATGGAATCCACAGGGAATCAAAAGAGGAGGATGTTGCAATCTGTATTCCTGCTTCTATTTCAGAAACGGATATTGCAACTCCAAACCATATTATTGCATTTGTAAAAATTCCTGTGCGATTTTCCATATTATGACTTCCTATAAAGGATATTATTGAACTTAGTATATATAACTTATGTTATATTTCAATAATCTTAGTCTTTTTGTTTATGTATACGAAAATTTGCACAAGATTATTTGAATCTTATTCCTATTTTTGATATTTTTTGTAAAAAACAGTTTACTTAAAAATTTATATATCTATTTATTCAATATTAAAATGATTAATGTAGTGGGTGAATATATGCGATATATTAATAAACAGGATTTATTGATTGTTGCTAGAAACTGTGGATTGCTGATGATAGGTATTGGAGTTATGTGTTTAGTTCCAATCCTTATTGATTTGGTATATTTGGAGTTTAATGCTGTTTATTTTCTCATACCTGCTGCTATATCTATTATTGTTGGTTTAATTTTTATTAAAGGATTGGATAAATATTCATTCAATAAAATACGTCTGAAACATGCCATGATGATATCTTCTTTGTCTTGGATGTGGGCATCTTTTATTTGTGGATTGGCACTTTATTTTGTAACTGATATAGGTGTCATTGACAGTATTTTTGAATGCATGTCTGCTTTAACTGGCAGTGGGATTACAATATATCCTGATGTGGAAATTCTGCCACACAGCATACTATTTTTTAGAGCACTGCAACAGTGGATTGGTGGTTTAGGTGTTATTGTTATGATAATTGCTATTCTAACAAAGCCTGGGGTCATGTCATCTAGATTATATCAATCCGAAGCTCGTGAAGAGCGAATTAAACCATCAATTAAAGCTACAATTAAACAAATCATCAAAATTTATTTGATTTATACTGTTTTGGGGATTACTTTATATTCTCTTGCAGGAATGCCATTTTTTGATTCCATCTGCAATACATTCTGCATTATTTCCACTGGGGGTATGAGCGTCAAAAATGCTAATATTGGATTTTATCAAAATGATTTGATATATTTCATCACGATTTTTTTGATGATATTGGGTGCTACAAGCTTTTTGGTTCATTATAAAATTATTAAGACAAGGGGAAAGTCATTAATTCAGGATATGCAATTTCAGGCATTAATTTCTCTGATTGCAATTTCAACTTTATTGATATATGCTACATCCAATATTGTTCCTATGGACAATCTGTTCACGGTAGTTTCTGCTGTGACAACAACAGGGGCAAGTATTCAAAGTTCAACTGTCATGGGTGGATGGCCACCATTTACAATATTTATCATAATGATGTTGATGCTCGTTGGGGGTTCTACAGGGTCTACTGTTGGTGCACTTAAATTAATGCGGGTCATTATATATTTTAAAGGAATATATAGGAATTTACGTGAAATATGGTCTCCGGTAGGAAGTGTTGTTCCTTTGCCAAAATCCGACCAAAAAATTACTGAAGATGTTATAGCTCAAAGTGGAAATTATATAACTCTTTATTTTATATGCATTTTAATCACTTGGTCGTTATTAAGCCTATATGGTCATGATCCTTTAAACTCATTGTTTTTCACAATATCTATGCAGGGTAACGTGGGTTTGGAGATTGGACAAATTTCACAAACATTGGAATTGCCACTGAAGGTTATCGGTATGTTTAACATGTTGAGTGGAAGATTGGAAATTTATCCGTTATTGATTACGATGAGAGCAGTATTTGAAATCTTTAAAAGATAGAATCAAGTTTATTTAAATGATTTTTTCAAATTAAAATAAATCCGGCTTTCAATTATTTTAATTTGTAACTATTGTTTTTACTTTCTAAAATTGATTTTAATAATAACCAACACTTTATATACTTTAAAATTGAATATAATTTCATGAAATTTAAAATAATCAATGATTTGGCATTATTTATTGACAATATTATTCCTGAAAAATATTTATCCAGATTACAGGAATTTTTACTAAGTGGGGCTATTTTTACAGATGCAAGTAAAGTTTTGGCTATTCTTTTAATATTCATTTTAGTCTCTGAAATTGCATTTACATTAATAGTGTTAATGTTCAGTTTGCCTGTATCTGTATTGATTCTACCAATTTTTGTCATTCCTGGCCTTTTCACGTATGTTATTGTCCAACAGGAAAAACGAGCACAGGAAATTGAAAAAACGGCACCTGACTTTTTAAGGCAACTTTCAAGCATGCTGCAGGTTGGACTCAGTTTCGAGAATGCAATGGATGATATGTCGCAGTATGGGGAAGGCCCGCTATACGATGAAATGAGAAGAGCTATCGTTGAAATTCGTATGGGTAGGAATTTTGACGATGCCTGGCAAGCCATGGCCAAACGTTTAAAATCTAAGGAATTGGAGAGAATTTTTGACATTATTTTGGATGGTCGTAAAAGCGGATCCAGTGTGGCAGGTGTACTTTTTGAAGTGTCTGATGATTTGAGGGATTTGCTAGCATTAAAGCGTGAGAGGAAATCAACTGTAATGATGTCAGTCATGTTCCTTTTAATTTCAGCAATTGTAGCAACTCCCTTTGCAATAGGGATGGTTGGAGTTTACTCAGGGTTTATGCAAAACTATGGGATGGAATCTGAAATTGTTTTGACCGCTCCTGTGGCGGGCGAGATTTATTTGATTATTCATTCTATTTTGGTAGCTTTCATTATCAGTTTGATTATGTATGGTGAGTTTAAAAAAGGAATTAAGTTTTCACTTCCATTGCTGGCTGCATCTTTTGGTATTTTTTATATGGTGACAACATTCGGTGGAAGCATGTTTATGGGGGGATTTTAGTGGATGAAAGCGGTCAAACATCAGCAGAATTTATTTTGCTTTTTGGAGGAATAATGGTTGTTGTTTTACTGGCAATTTATATGTATAAAAATTATATGTCAGATTTAAGCGGTCAAATTGATTCAAAGGAAGTTAAAGAGTTTAATAATGAGTTAAGACATCTCGAGAGGTATTTTAAAAAAATTAATCGTTTCTGTTTAATTAATATAAATCATTGATTGAATATTTATGGGTATGTTTAACATTATAGTGACTTGCGATGCCTAGTTTGTAATCTTCAACACGGAACAGATTAAACTTAAGATCATTTTTATCATTTTTGAGCTTAATGTCTTCACCTATAAGTATTTCAAAGCTTTTGAGGTCTAAATGAAATCCTAAACCAGTATATTTCATGTAACTTTCCTTCAAAACCCAATAATTGAAGAATTCGTCGGTTGGTTTTGATGAGTTCATGATGCTTTCATATTCGCTGTTGAAGAAGTAATGTCTTGCTATGTTTAAATCAATTGTAGGGTCATTAAATTCAATGTCAGTGCCTACAGGTTTATCGGATATTGCACAGCAAATCATGTTTCTTGAATGGCTCACATTAAAATGGATATTGTCATAGTTGGATATGTATGCCTTGCCATATTTTTCAGTTTTGATTATTGGATAGGTAATGTTTTCTTCATCCAGTAATTTCATAACTAAAAGATAAACTCCACAACTGAGTTTTTTGTCTTTATCAAATCGGTAATAATCTATTTTGCTCTTTCGATTAGTTGAAACTAATTCATAACCCCTTTTCAAATCAAGGTTTTCTACATTGGTATAGGCTAATTTAATCATGTTTCTCTAAAACTAATAATGTCATATCGTCAAATTGTTCTTCATTTTGACTAAATTTGTCAATATCATTCATTAATTGGGATATGATTTTTTGATCTAATTTACGTGAATTTAAAAACTCAATTAGGCGGTCTTCACCATATAATTCTTCGTCATGATTATTTGCATCTGTAATTCCATCAGTGTATAGAACTAATCCTTTTGCAACGTCAGTTTCTTCTTTTACAAATTCATAATCTTCCATAATTCCTAAAACAATTCCAGTATCAGTATTTAAAAATTTAAATTCTTTATTTTGATATATTATTGGAGGGTTGTGTCCTGCATTTGAAAATGTAAGTTTATTGGTTTTTTTATTAAAAATTCCTAACCATAATGTTATAAACATCATTTCTGTGTTATTTTCACATAGTTGGTTGTTAAGAGTATATAATGCTTTTGCAGGATCTTTTTCAGTTTTCAATATTAGTTTCATTGTTGCTTGAGTAATGGTTGAAAGAAGAGCTGCTGGAACTCCTTTTCCTGATGCATCACCAATCACCACGGCAACATGTTCATCATCAATTTCGTAATAATCATAAAAGTCACCGCCAACTTCCTTAGCAGGTTTTGAAAATCCGAAAACACTTAAATCCTCTTCATCCATTTTTTCAGTTGGCCAACTTGCTTTTTGGATTTTTTCTGCAATTTCAAGCTCAGCTTTAATTCTTTCTTTTTCACTTTCAATTTTATGAATATTTTCAATATAATGGTTGTTGTGCTTTATTAAATCAGTATAACTTCTTGCAAGCAGTCCAATTTCATTTTTTTCATGGATATAATCAGAATATAGTTTAATCAATCCATGTGATTCAATTTTTTCCCCTTTTTTAATGAAATCTTTAATTTTTGAAAATGATATTGTTGGCTTGACAACCTTATGTTCCACATATCTTAAAAGAATTAAAGATGGAATGAAGAAAAACAATGAAAGCGCATCTGCAAATATCAACAGTATCACAAATGCATCAGTATTAGGAACTGGAATATATTGTATAAGCAAGTATCCAAAATTAGAATTTTCTGATATTGTCATTGCAACGATTACAATAATTAATGTTACAATAAGAAATGAATCCATCATTTTTTCAAGAATTGATGTGAAGTTAATCTGATGAATTTTTGAAGTCATTGGTTTTGTGAAATATGAATATAACAAAATCAAAATAATCATTGTTTCAAACATTAGAATGTGATGTGAAGCAATATCGGAGGTCAAATCGACAATTATAATAGTCACAATAGAAATTATTAATAATAAACCAATTATCCCATATAGTTTTTTATTCAATTTTCTATTTGATAATTTTGGAGTATGAATAAAGTTGATTTTTCTGGAAATCCATATTCCAATAACTCCGAATATGAATCCAAAGTTGGTATAGTTTAAGAAGTATCTGTAAAATATGAATTCGTTTGCGGTTATTCTAGGATATGTGATGATGAATAATATCTTAGTAAGCATTGCATATATTGCTCCGGATAACAGTAGCAGAAATAGAAATTTAAATAAATAATGTGTATTGATTAATCTAGGAGTTATAATTTTTGATTTTTTGTGAAATGGTTCGTACCATAACATATATGACAAATATGAACTTCCGAAAGTAACCAGGGCTGATATTAACATAGTTTCTATAGAATATCCTCTAATTGCATCGCAAATCGCATTCCCAACGGTTGCACCAAATGCTCCGTAGGGTCCAAGTAACAATCCACAAACAAAAATCAACCCTAAATATGCATTTAAACCGGCACCAAAATTTTCTGATCCGCCGACATAATAATACCCACCCAAATCTAAAATAATCATTAGTATTAAGGGTATTAAAGTTTTTTTTAATTCCGATTTCATTATTCCACTTTTTTAATAACTTTCAGATGATTTTCTCCATTCTTATATTCATAATGCAGGTCATCCGCCATCTGTTTTGTTAAATATATTCCTAATCCACCAATGTTCGCATCATCAATATTGTCTGGAAAGTTAGGTTTTTCTTTTAAAATAGGATTAAATTCTATTCCATTATCAATAAACTCAATTGTCAATGTTGAATCATCATAGTCAGCATTGACTTTAATATAATCACTATTGGAATAATTAACAATATTTACGAAAATCTCTTCAAGAATCAATTCAATTTGAAAGTCATTTTTTTGAATAGTGCCTTCAATAAATTCATTTAGTTTATATAATTCTTTGATATCTAAATTTAGGATCGTGGATTTCATTTTATCATTGTTATTGTGTTAATTTTTTCATTATTTTATAATATGTGTTCTTACTATTATTAACTTTATGCAATTTTTTGAAAATTTGTTAATATGGACGTTGTGCAAATATGGAATTTTTCGTTGATTTCATATTTTCTAGAAATTCTTCAAATATTTCTGAAGCACTTTAAATAGTTAAAATATCTAAATAATAATTGACAATGAAAAGGTTTCTAAAACTTTTTCAACGATAAAAACTGGTTAATTATTAATGATTGCCGAACCTTTTGAAAAAGGGAGTTCGGGGTAAAGGCTACTCGTTAGAGTCAAATTCTTTTGAGTATGAATTCTCAATTTCAATATGGTTGGGATAGTTATATTTTGGTGGTGATATGATGGACATGTTAATAGGTGGAAAGCATATTTCTAGTGAAGATTTGGTTGATGTTGTAAATCCGTATAACGATGATGTAATTGACACAGTTCCAATTGCACATAGGCAAACTGCTGATTTGGCTATTGTTGAAGCCAATAATGCTAAAAGTTCTCTTCAGGAAATGTCTGCATTTAAAGTTTCAAATAAATTATTCAATGTTTGTGATAAATTAAGAGAAAATCGTGAAGATTTTGCTGAATTATTAACTCTTGAAGTTGGAAAACCAATTAATGAATCTCTTGTGGAGTTAGACAGGTCTATCGAAACATTAAAACTTGCTGCTGAAGAAGCAAAAAGAATTTATGGTGAAAGTGTGCCTTTAGATGCAGGTCTTAACGGTAAGGGATTTTTTGCTTTCACTCAAAAAGTTCCATTGGGCGTTGTTGCAGCTATCACTCCATTTAATTATCCATTAAATTTAACAATTCATAAAATCGCACCTGCAATTGCATGTAAAAATACTGTAATTATAAAGCCACCAACAGAAGCACCATTAACCGTGATGAAATTTGCAGAATTGTTAAATGATGAGTTTCCCGATGGTGTTGTAAACACTATAACTGGATATGGGTCTGAAGTTGGAGATTATCTTGTAACTTCTGCTGACGTTAATAAGATATCATTCACTGGAAGTGTAACGACCGGACTGATGATATCTCAAAAAGCGGGAATGAAAAAAGTTACATTGGAACTTGGTGGAAATGACCCATTGGTTGTTTTAAAAGATGCAAATATTGACAATGCTGTTAAAGGTGTTATTAATGGTGCATTTCTAAATGCAGGTCAAGTATGCATGGGTGTTAAAAGAATAATTGTTGATAATGAAATAGCGGATGAATTCTGTGAAAAATTGGTTTTCAAAACAGAAAAATTAATCATGGGAAATCCTTTAGACAAAACAACTACATTAGGCACATTAATTAATGAAAAGGCTGCAATTCAAGTTGAAGAAGCGGTAAACAATGCTGTCGATGTGGGTGCTAAAATATTAACTGGTGGAAAAAGGGATGGTGCTTTTTACCAGGCAACAGTGATTGACAATGTCACACCGGATATGGATTTGGTTATTAATGAAACATTCGGTCCTGTTGCACCTATTATTCGTGTTGATGGGGTTGATGATGCTATAAAAGTGGCTAATGATACGGAATACGGTCTTCAAGCAGGGGTATTTACTGAAAGTTATTCTTCTGCAATGAAATGTGCAAATGAAATTGAAGCTGGAACAGTATTTGTTAATAAGCAATCAACATTCAGAACAGATAACATGCCATTTGGCGGATTTAAAAATAGTGGTGTTGGAAAAGAAGGAATAAAATATGCTGTAGAAGAAATGACAAAAACCAAATTAATCGGTTTGAATTTAAGATAATCTTCTAGCATATCCTCTTTATTTTTTTTTTTAATTTTCCTAGTAATAACTTATTAAATTTATTTTAAATAATTTTCAACAAGATTACGTGTTTCGTTAAGGGATTCCATTGGTATGCCTTTTGGCATAGAACCAAGCTCGCCTTCAACATCTTTGAGGATACTTCCATTCATTCCTAAAAACATTCCTTCACTTACAATGTCGCTGAATGCCTGAGGTGGAAGTAAGGACACTCCAACTTTATTGTCATCCTTAACATTCAAATCATTGGTTACAACTGTTATGGCTCTTTTTCCAAGGTTAACATTACAAAGCATAAGCTTATCATTTTTAGGATGTTGTGTAACGCTCATCACTTCTCCAACTTTAATGTCTACGCCCATAATGGGATCATTGATAGGACCTAATGCTAAACGATCTTTCAAGCCGATGATAGTGTCAAGGAAAAATCTAACTTTTGCAATATTTTCCTGTGTTTTTTCCCTGTCATCCTTTGGAGCATTGCTTAAGAACTTTTTATTCCAATCGTCTCCACCCAAATATTCAATGATTTTTAAAGCCTTGTCTTTTAGGCTGGCAACATCTGGTGAGTTAACCAGTTCATCACCTTCCAGATAAGAATAGGTTAATGATTGAAAATCACTATTCATCTGTTTTCCTAAATCAATAGCTTGTTTTTTATTCCAGCTTCCCCTAAATGAAGCTGTTGGAATTAGATTTAAATAATTTTCTCTTGCTTTGCTTGCTACTAAAATTCTATAATCTTTAGTTGTATCCCACATTTGAAGTCCTCTTTTTATTCTAAATTAATATTTTAATTTTATAATTTAATAAATTTTTTGTAAAAAGCCGATTTTAAACATTTAAAACATAAACTATTTATATTAACAATAAAATAAATTTATACATATTTAATTTAATTATTTATTACTTGTGGTGTAAACATGGTAGAAGTTTCAAAATTACGTAGTTTAGAGATTTATACAAATACAGGACATTATGTAGGACGTGTCGAAGATGTTGTTCTTAATATTAGGTTAGGAACTATTTCAAAGTTACAAGTTAGAGCTATTGAACCAGAAAGAAAACCTGCTGGTTTCATGAATTCATTTTTAGGTAGTATTCGTGGGGAAATGCCTGAAGAAAATGATATGAGATCTTTCCAAAATGATGTTTTGACTGTTGATTTTGATAAAGTACAAGCTATTGGGGATATAATGTTAATCAACCCAAGGGATATGAAAAAAGTAAATCAAGAACCACAAATCCCTGAACCTGTAGTTCCAAAACAACCTGAAACTCAACCACAAAACGAAACTCAAGTCCAATTTGATGCTGAAAGATTATAACTAATCTTTCGCCAGTCTTTTTTTATTATTTTTATTAAATTTATTATTTATAGTGTGATTTTTATGAAAGTAGGTATTATAGGCTGTGGAGCCATTGCTAATATTATAACAACAAGCATAGTTCCCGAGGACAATGGTATTGAAATTGCATACTTTTTTGATAAAGATATTGAAAGGGCAGAAAACCTAGCTTCACTTGCAGGTGGTGTGGCGGCGCTTGATTTTGATGAAATGGTAGAAAATGTTGATTTGGTCCTTGAATGTGCTTCCCCAGATTCTGTTAAATATTTTGCACCTGAAATTTTAGGAAAAGGTCGTGATATGATTATCATGAGCGTTGGTGCATTTATGGACATTGGATTTTATCAAAAAATTGAAAAAATAGCTAAACAGAACAACGCTAGAATTCATCTGCCGTCTGGAGCTATTGTGGGTTTGGATGGGATTAAAGCAGTTGCTAAATTCGGTTTAAAGGATGTAAGTCTTGTTACTCGAAAATCTCCAAAATCTTTAGGTAAAAACATTGATAAAGAAGAGATTTTATTTGAAGGAAAGGCATCAGAAGCAGTAAAGGAATTCCCATTAAATATCAATGTTGCTGCAACAATCAGTATTGCCTGTCAAAAGGACATTGATGTAAAGATAATCGTAGATCCAAATGTGGACAGGAACGTACATGAAATTACTGCAAAAGGAGATTTCGGTGAATTTAAAACAACAACAATGAATTACCCTTGTGCGGCCAATCCAAAAACAAGTATGTTGGCAGCACTTTCAGCTATTAGATTGCTTAAAAGTTTTAATGAAACTATTAGTGTGGGAATGTAATGAAAGATTATGAAGTTTATTCCTCTTTAAAAGTTCCTAAAAACTCAAAAATCATTGTAAGGCTTGATGGTAGAAGTTTTCATAAGTTGGCTGAAGATTTAAATTTAGTTAAGCCATATGACGAGAATTTCTACAATGTCATGGCTGATGTTTGCAAAGATTTGTTTAAAGAATTTTCCCCATGTTTTGTTTATACTTTTTCAGATGAAATAAGCTTGCTTTTAGATAAAATTCCCTTCGATGGCAGAATTGAAAAAATCAATTCAGTAATTGCCAGTTTCACTGCAAGTTCTTTTGTAATGCATTATGGGAGGGATTTTAAAAAACCTCCAGCATTTGATTCGAGAATCATCCCGATTACTGATGATGATATATTGAAATATTTCAAATGGAGACAGGATGAATCCTGGAAAAATTGCATTGCATCACACGGCATTTATTTTCTAAAATCAAAGTATTCAAATAATGAAGCTAACGATAAAATAAATGGGCTTAAATCAAGTGATATTCATGAATTATTGTATCAGAACGGAATCAATTTAAATGATGTTGAAACCTATAAGAAAAGGGGAATTGCAGTATATAGGAAAAGTAAAAAAATAATCGGATTTAACAAAAAAGAAAATAAGGAACAAATTTCATATAGAACTTATGCATATGTTGATTGGGATGTTCCGAAATTCAATAAAGAATTTTTTGAAAATATAATTTAGGTGATAAAATGGGCTTTATTTCAAAAATTTTTGGGAATAATGATGAAGAGTTTAATGAAGTTCGAGTAGATAGGGAAATTCTTGAATCTGTAATTTATTATGCTAAAAAAGCTTATCCAAATGAATTCTTGGCCTTTTTTGATGGTGAAATAAATAATAAAATCCTTTATATCACTGGTCTGATTTTTGTTCCTGGCGAAACATGTGAAACCGGTGCTGTAGTCCATACGGAGATGATTCCAATGAATACTAAATATTGGGGATCAGTTCACTCACACCCTGGCCCTAGTGCAAGCCCGTCTGATGCTGATTTAACAACATTTTCAAAAAATGGATATTTTCACATGATTGTATGCCTCCCATATTCCCTGGCGACCTTTAAAGCTTATGATAGATATGGTAATCATCAGGATTATATTATTGGTGATTATAGTTATTTGATTGAAGATAAATCTGACGAATTCTTTGATGAAGATGATGTCTTAAATGATACTGATGAGTTTAAACCAGGTCTTTTCGATGAATCTGACGATGAATTTTTCACAAAAGACGATACTTTTGTTAATCACTACGAAGAATATGAAAACAGGCATTTAAATAATAATCCTCAGGTAATAAAAATTGAAATCAATTCTGATGGTAGCGTAAAAAGAATTTATCGCGATTTTAAAAAATAGTCTAATTTTAAAAAAAATAAAAATAAAAAACAATAATGGTGAAAATTGTTTTTCATTTATAATTCAAGCCCAATGGCTTCGTAAACATTGTCTAATTCTTGGATTTCTTTGATAACATTTTGTGGAATTTCTTTATCTAAAGTTAAAATCATAATGGCTCTTCCACCTTTTGCATCTCTTCCAACTTGCATTATTCCAATGTTTACATTGTGTTCTCCCAATTTGGTACCAATACTTCCGATACTTCCTGGCACATCTTCATATTTTGCAACAAACATGTGTCCTTCTGGAATAACATCCACCCAATAATCGTTCACTTTTAAGATTCTGGCTTCGTGTAGGTTTGTACCTTCAGCTGAGAATTTATCTTTTGTGCTTTTAGCGGTTACTTTGATTAATGAGTCATAACCTTTAGCATTTTTTTTCCTTCCTTCAGTAACGCTGATTCCTCTGTTTTTAGCTACGAGGGATGCATTGACTGCATTTACTGGAGAACTTAAGAATGGATTTACTGCTCCTTGAAGTACGGTTCTTGATAAAATTTCTAGATTATCAATTTCAGCTAATTCTCCACTGTATACAATTTCAATCTCTTTGATTTTACCGTTGATAGCTTGAGCGATGAAACTGCCTAATTTTTCACATAATCCTAAGTATGGAGATAATTCCTTGTAAGTTTTATTATCGATACGTGGCATGTTCAATACGTTTTTAGGTGTTCCGCCTTTGAACAGGTCAATTATTTCATCAGCAACAATAATCGCAGCATCTCTTTGCGCTTCTTTGGTTGAAGCAGCAATGTGTGGAGTTAAAACGATGTTGTCAAGTTCGAATAATTTTGAATCTTCAGCTGGTGGTTCTTCTTCATATACGTCCAATGCAGCTCCACCAATTTTATCGTTGAGTAAAGCATCATATAATGCATCTTCATCAATAATTCCACCACGAGCACAATTTGTTATAAAAGCAGTATCTTTCATAATTTCAAATTGTTCTTTAGAGATTAAGTGTTTGGTTTCAGGGGTAAGCGGTACGTGAATTGTAATAAAATCTGCATTTTTAAGTACAGTATCCAAGTCAGTTAATTCAACACCCATTTGTTTTGCAACTTCTTCTGGTAAGTATGGGTCATATGCCATTGCATCCATTTCAAATGCTTTACATCTGTTTACTACTTGAGAACCTATTCTACCCATTCCGATTACACCGAGAGTTTTGTTTCTAAGTTCAACTCCCATGAATTTTTTCTTTTCCCATTTTCCATCTTTAACAGATTTGTCAGCAATAGATAATTTACGAGCCATTGTAAGTAATAATCCCATGGTATGTTCTGCAACAGTAATTGATGTGGATTCTGGTGAGTTTACAACCATAATACCTTTTTCAGTTGCAGCATCGAGATCGATGTTGTCTACTCCAACACCTGCTCTTGCAATGATTTTCATGTTGTCTGCTTTTTTAATAATGTCTGCAGTAAGTTTTGTCCGGCTTCGGACAACAATTCCATCGTATTCATGAATGGTATTAGCTAATTCTTCAGGAGTGATGCTGGTGTCAACAACAACTTCA
>ONUN01000009.1 GCA_900320955.1 uncultured Methanobrevibacter sp.
AATGCCTGAAGGCGTTAAAGATGCTGACTTTAGAGGAACCACCCGTGACAAATATGGTGTTGAATTAGCTGGAGGACAAGACCACTTAAAAGGAAATGTCTTCAGAATTGGACACATGGGAAATGTTTCCTACAAAGAATTAACCCAAACATTTGCAGCTATCGGTATGACCCTAAAAGGTTTAGGTGCAATTGATGATGCAGGTGCTGGTGTAGCATCCATTACAGAATCATACTTATGATTCTTTTTTCTCTTTTTTTTGAATTTTTAATTTTGTAAAAAATATATTACTTATAAGTTACACTTGAAATATACCTTCATTTGAAAATTATTATAACTTATATCTGAAAAGTTACACTTGAAATACACCTCTTCTGTGAAAACTTATAAGTTATCTGTGAAAAGTTACACTTGAAATACACCTCTTTTATGAAAACTTATAAGTTATCTGTGAAAAGTTACACTTGAAATGCATCTCTTCTGTGAAAACTTATAAGTTATCTGTGAAAAGTTACACTTGAAATACACCTCTCAATTTTTGATGAAAATAGGAATAACTTAAAAGTTACACTTGAAATATATGTCCTTATAAGTAAAAAAGTAATACTGGATTCTGATTATAAAAATATTTTAAACATTAAATACAAATATTAAATTATAAACATAGGATGTGAAACTATGGCTGAAAATATTAAAACAACAGTTGAAGAATTACGCAAACTTATTAATGTAGATAATGTAATTGGTACACCAATCGAAACCGAAGACAAAATTTTAATCCCAGTTATTAAAATGGGTGTAGGATTTGGTGCAGGAGAAAGCCTTCTTGGAAATGAAGGAACAGATGTAATGGGTGCTGGTGCTGGAGTAGAACCAATATCCATGGTAATGATTCCTAAAAGAGGTAACACTGCAGATGGAGTACGCGTACTCGATTTAAGCAAAGGAAGTGAAGCTAACAAAGCATTATCCGATTTAGGTTTAATCATTACAGATTTAGTAAAAAGTTATTTAGGATCACAAACTGAGGAAGTCTACGACGAAAGCGAATACATCGAACCTGAATTTACTACTACAGATGAAACCAAAGAAGAATAGGAATCAAAAATGTTTAACATCCTAGGGATGATTATTTTAATAATCATCTTATTCATTATTATTTTACTTCTGATTGGAATTAAAATATCATTCAATTACACAAAAAAAGAACGTGAAATAAAAGGATGTTTGAAAATACTTATTTTTAAAAAAATCAAGGTTTACAGCCGTGAATTTCCTTCTAAAGATGACGATAAAGAAGAAACAGATGAAACAGAGAAGGAGAGCAAACAAAGAGATATCAAAAAATTATTAAAACTAGCTAAACCTTGTTTAAACGATTTAAAAATCTTTTTAAAATCAGCTTTAAGTATAATTAAAGTTAAAAAAATTGAAAACCATCTGATTTTTGGACTTGACAGTTTTGCAGATACCGGAAAATATATTGGCATAATTTGGAGCGTTCTGGCTGTTGTAAACACAATGCATGAAAAATTACGAATAAGCGCCGAACCTTCATTCAATGGAAGCCAACTTGATGCTTGTGGTGTCAATGAAGTTGAAATATATCCGCTAAAGCTTATAATCCCAACAGTTAAACTAATTTCTAAAAAGGATGTTCGCAAATTAATAAGAGGTGTTTGGGATGAGCGATGAAGAATTCTTTAAAATCACTCAGGACACGGAATTTAAATTTAAGGATTCCTATGGATTTACATTCGTCTTTGAAGAGAATATTTTAAGAATTAATGAAAAAATCTCATCTGTTGAACTGAAACCTGTTGGAATAATTTATGAAGAAAATGACGAATATTACTTCGCACCCCTAGATGAAGTTGGTGATATTAAGGCAATTATTAACGAATTTATGAAAGAGTATTCTGCTTAAATATCACTTGAAAAAAAAACGTCACCACAAAAAGAAAAAAAATATAAAAAAATATCATTTTGGAAGTGGGACATCTTCGCTTTCAACTATGACTTCAACAACAAGCGGACCTGTTAGATTTTTTTGAAGCAATAATTTCAAGTCATCAAGGTTATCCACTCTGACACCATCAATTGCATATGATGCAGCAAGTTTTACGAAATCAGGATTTTGCAATTTGATTTGGAATGGATCCATATCATAAAATGATTCCTGCCATTGGCGAATTATTCCAAACTCGGAATTATTCAAAATGAAAACTATAACATCAAGATTATTTTCCTTTAGTGTTGCAAGTTCCTGAGGGTTCATCTGAAAACCGCCATCACCAGTAATGAGAATAATTTTTTCACCACTTGCAATACCTGCACCAATTGCAGCTGGAAGACCATAGCCCATAGGCGCAAGTCCACCTGAAAACAATAGCTGACCAGGTTTTTTTGGTTTCTTTAAAAGTGTAGTCCATGTTGTATGGCTTCCTGCATCTGAAACTACAATGTTGTCTTCAAATTTGTTTACGATTTCAAAAATTGCTGCTTGTGGTTTTAAATCATCATAAATGCCTTCAACAACTGTTTCATTGTCAATGTCCAAAATTTCATCTATCCAATCTACCTTTTTAAAGTTAACATTCGCTAAAAAGTCTTCAACTTTACCGTGAATTGGATAATCCCCAATTAAAACATCCTTATTGATGTTTACATGAATCAGATTATCTGGAATTTCTGGAAATGTCCTTTCGCTGGCTTTTATTCCCAATGCAATAATGCAATCAGCATTATCAAAGGCATATTTTGACCTTGGAGTTGGACGTTTTCCAACCATGCCCAAATTAATGTCCTCATATTCTGAAATTATACCCTTTCCATGAAATGTGGTGGTTACAGGAATATTATATTTCTGAGCTATTCTTTTGATGTTTTGGCCTTGTGATATTGCGCCGGCACCCAATATAAATAAAGGTTTTTGAGACTTATCAATCATTTCCTGGGCTTTTGAGATGTTTGACAGGTCGTCTTCACACAGATAGCATAGCTCAAAGTCTTCAAACTCAGTGCTTAAAAGAACATCCTTTGAAAGGTTAATGTGAATTGGTCCTTTAGGATTATTTTTAAGTGCAAAAAGTGAAGCTCTCAGCACATACAAAGCTTCAGTCCCATTTAATGGATTGTAAGAATCCCTTGTGATGTTTTTGAAAATTTCAACTTGAGGAGTTGTTTGGAAATAATCGCTTCCCCTGTATTTCAATTCGTTGTCTCCTGTTATGACAAGAATAGGAACATTGTCCTTATATGAGGTAGCCACGGCCATGGTGAAATTTAAGGCTCCCGGAGATGCTGTTGCAATGCAAACACCGATTTTACCTGTTGAGCGATAATAACCGTCAGCAGCATGGGCAGCTGCCTGTTCATGCCTTGTGAGAATATGATTAATGTCTGAAGTTGAAAGAGCCTTGTAAATCGGCATAATCTGTTCGCCGGGAATTCCAAACACGTCAGTAATTCCCTCTTCAGCCAAAATCTCTACAAATTTTTCACTTACGTTCATTCTTCTGTCTCCTGATAAGACCCATTATATTCACCGGAGCCTTCAACCGGAAATACAACCGCCTGAGCAATTCTATCCCCTGATTTGATTTTATATTCAAAATCTCCATGGTTATAAATCATAAACATCAATGTTCCATAAAATCCAGGATCCCCTACCGCTGTTTGAACGGAAATAAAAGACCTTAAGAGAGTTGATCTTGGAAGATACAGCATTGTGTAACCCTTTGGTATTTTAACTTTCCGTTTTATGCTTGCCAAATAGGCAGTATGTGGTTTTAAGGTATAAATGTCACCTTCCATTTCTTTAAGTTCAGGTAATACTTTTTCATTGTCAATAAGAGAACCTGCACTTTTTTGAGTGTATATCTTATCCAATTCTAAGTCAATTCCGGACGGTTGAACCAAATCCTTGAAATTTGGAAATAATTTTATAAGTTCTTTTTCGCCAAGCATCATATCAAAACCTTTTAATAATTTATTTATATTATCGCACTAATAAATTTTAATTGGTGATAAAAAATGCCTGTAATAACAATAGCTGGAAATGATGGAATTAGTGTTGAGAAAAAAAGAGAAATGGTAAAAAATGTTTCCAAAGTAGTTGCGGACGCATATGATTTGCCAATAGAAGCAATAACTGTTTTGGTCCAAGCTTATGAAAAAGAAAGTATTGGAGTAGCAGGAGAATTGCTATCAGATAGAGAATAATTAACAAAGCGGGAGTTTTGCAGAACAAAACTCCCCAAATTTACAGACTAAATGTGTTAAATATTTTAACACATTCTTATATTAATTATGATTAATATATAAAAATTTTGATTCATACTTTTCTATACACATCATCATCCAATTTTTCAATAAGATTCAATTCTTGAAGTTCATCAAGATATCTTTGAATTTTTTTGTCGAAGTTTTTGCTTTCATATCTTTTGAGTTTCACTTTGAGCTGTTGGAATGTGAACTCCTCATCTGCATTGTCATAGATGATTTTTTGCCATGGGGTCAAATTGAAAATTATGTCATCAAGAGGATTTTCAACATCATCAACACTCCAGAAATCATCTTGTGTCTTAAGTTGAAAATCATTCTCCAACTCGTCAATGTGGTCAGTCAATATATCTAGATGAGGATAGTTTGCAAGTCCGTTTTTGTGCTTGAAAATTTTATTCAAAAATTCACTTTTTGCATTTTCCAAATTTTTTTCAGCTTCAACTGATGTTTCATATGATGCCAAAATATAGATTCTATCATCAAATACCTTAACTATTTTATAGGTGTCAGTCTCATCACAAAATTCAATTTCACCGAATGCATTTACATCCCAGTCATGTTCAAGCAAAAAATTTCTTGAAAAGGTTGCATCCTCAAGATTGTCAAAGACACCAAAAATATATTCCTCACCGGCAATCTGTTTTTTGATGATGTAGTTGTCAAAAAGTCTTGATATGTTCAAACCGTATTTTGAGTTGTTGGGATTTCTGATCTTTTTTCGGGTGATTTTTGAAATTGCATCGGAAGTGGGTTTTTCACTAAATTGCCCTAGACAACATAGCTTATCATCAATGATTTTGAAAACAATATATTCACCATCAACTTCAAAAATTTCATCAGGAATATCGTCAAGCTGCCAGTCACTATCGACCAGAAGATTTCTTGAAAATACTGCAACATCAAGAGAATCATATTTTCCATATACCCTTGAATTTTTAACTACTGTGAAACTATTTTTATTTTTGCGGATGTATTTTTCGCTCATCACTTTAATTTTAACCTTGAAAATTAATATAAATTATGTTTTAATTATGAAATTTAATTTCTAAAGAGAGGTGCATTTCAACTGTAAAAGCTTTAAAATAGGATTTTTTAAAAATAAATAATGATTTTTTTCTTAAATTATGAAATCAACTTATTTTATCATATTTACCCATGAAAAATGAAATTTTTATGAAATAATATTTGTGGCTTGAAAACAAGTGAAATATGGCAAAAATCATGAGTTACTGGGAGGTGAAATCATTACTGAAAGCCAACCTTAACCTGCAAAAAGAGTGTTTCGAAGTTAGGTGGTGTGAGATATTTGAACTTGAGGCTATTTTTCAAATTCATCCACACCATATAATTTTAAAATTAGAATTCTGAAAATCGGATAATTTTTTACATTAATTTATGATTTAAAGCCGTCTGGATATTTATCGATAATTTGAGTGAAAAATCCAGAAATTTTCAAGATTTTTTGATGAAATTTACAAGTGAAAATTAAAAATTATAAGATATTTTTTACATAATCCTTAAATCTTAATTTCAATGAATCTGCATGAAAAAAATTATGATTTGAAATCAATTTTAATTAATTGATAAAAATAAATTAAAATTTGACAAGAAAATAACTTTTAAGACACAATAAGGAAATTATTGTAAAAAAATTTCTTTCTAGACAATGACTAAAAATGCTTTTTTGACGTATTATGGTAAAATTACAAATGATTTTCAACAGTTTTTATCGGATTGCAAAAATTTAGAAAAAACCGTGGAATTTAAAAATTAAAAATTTATAAATAACTCCAACATCACAAATCCCAAATCATGAATTTTTATAAAAAAAATGAAGATTGATTATGAAATTAATGGATTTTAAAAATTGAATAACCTACAAAATTTACATTTCTATTGCCATACAAAAATACATCAAAAATCCATTGCCAATTCATTCAAAATATTATCACATCATTTCAGAAAAGAGATGACTCAACAACAAAAACTGAAAAAATTCTTTGAACTGAATGAAAAAATAAGGAAAGTGAAGGAGTTACTTGAAAAAAATTGCATTACAATATAACACGAACGCAGTGAAAACCTAATACTATATAAAAACTCATTGAAATATTAAAAATCAACTTTGCCAAATTAATTTTAAATTCTATACTGCTAAAATAATGAAAGCATTATTAAAAATGAGGGGTCCAAATAGCTGATAAAATCCAACATTAAATGAAAAAATAGAATAATTTAGGAATGCCTAAAAATTAGCGAAATATTTATATATTATAAATGAAAAAGTATGTAGTAGGAAGTGTAGATTTTACCCCCTTCAACCCACAATGTCCGCACTTCCACACCAACAATTACATGGAGGTGAAAATGTGATTATTGGAATTGAAAACTTGAAAGAAAAACAAAACCAAGATAAGGATGACTCCGAATAACTTGGTTTTACCTCTATTTTTATAATACTTATTAAATACTCCAGAACCATTGCAAAAAAAAAGAAAATAATGACATAACCTATTTTTTAACCCTTTTTAAAGATATGTTGCAAAGCAGGCAATCTATTTGACTACTTTTGAATTTTTTATCAATCTACTCCCAATTATAACAATGCAAGCAAGCACTTGCATGCGAAAAACTTTATATTAATTCTTCAATAAAGATTATATCTAATAATTAAAGTTTATAGGAGGCATAAAATGAAAATAGCCATATTTGCAATATTTATAATCAGTATGGGAATTATGATTTCAGCATCTCCAGACGCACATGCAAGTGATTTGAGTGCTTTCCACTCAATTGACAATATCAATCATCATTTAAATGACAGCAATATACAGGACAACTGCACCACATCAGGGCAGATTGTTAATCCTCTTTTAAAAAATAACATGAACAACTTTACATCAATGCCTATAGATCAAGACAATAATTTACTTTAAACTTACCTCACTTAATTATTCATTGAACCCCCAACCATCACCTTTCCCCATATATTTTAGATCAATCCAATTATAGATTTTAATTCACTTTTAAAACCATAATTTAATTTTCTCATTAGACCGCATTTTAATATTTAAAGCATTAAAATACTTTAATTTCAAAATAAATAGTTCAAATATCTTTTTTAACGATTTAATAATGTAAGTTAGCACTTACATGCGAAAAACTTTATATAGGCAAAGTTTCATATAATTAATTGTACTTAGAAAACTCATATCTCTAAGTATCACTACAAACATAAATGCGAATGATGACGTTGAGATGACATCATAATGATGGCATCCTGACGATGTTATTCGATACTGCAAGGAATGCATAATTCCAAAAGACGATTGAAATTAGACAAATTCCAACAATACTGCAAACTTCACCAGTATAAAATCACAACAAAAAGGTGTTGTGAAATGAAACACGACAGTGAAGGAACATTGTGGCATTTTGGCAAAAGAAAAAGAAAACATTGATTTCAACACGAAATGAATTAATAGAGACAGCAAATAAGTGCAGTAGCATTTAGATGATCTTTATTATTCAACCCAATTGGGAGTCCCTTTGATAATTTCCCCCATTAAACACGTTAAAGCTCCCAATAAAATTTATCCATTATTCATTCATGTAATAGTAAAATATTTGGAGTTGAATATCCATTCTCCCAAAATAACGCTCCAAATATTTACTATTCAACTCGTTTTAAAAAAAATTATTTTTTAACTTTAATAGATTTTTTTACAGTATCTTTTATATAAGTTACCTTTAAGGTGACCTTTTTACCTACTTTAAGATTTTTTAAATCGGATTTTTTTACAATTGCCTTTGCAATCCCTTTGGAATTGACTTTTGCTTTGTAGGTTTTGCCGTTGAACTTGAAAGAGACAATCTTATTTTTAAGGGATTTCTTTAAACTGGCTTTTAAGACCAAATTAGCTGATTTTTTAATTTTTGATGTCTTTAAAGAAACCACATGTTTTACTGTCACTTTTTTAGATACCTTTTTGTTCTTATAGATTGCAGTTATGGTATATTTTTTTGGTGAATATTTTGATGACAATTTAAGTTTTGCAATACCTTTTGAATTTGTTTTAACAGATTTAACTTTCTTGCCATTTATTTTAAAGGTTACAACTGCATTTTTGATGACCTTACCGGTTTTACCTATGACCTTTACCATATATTCTCCAAGATATGAAACTTTAGTTGATATTGGCTTTACCTTAATAGGAGCATAGTCCACATAAATGCCCACATAATAGCTGTTTTTGTAGCCGTCGCTTCCAACATATTCAACATCAATATCCCAGTCTCCGACACCCAATTTGGACAAATCAAGTTTTGCGATACCATTTTTAATTTGTGCTGAATATACTTTAGATCCTATTTTAGCTGAAATTTTACCTTTGCAGCTTTTAGGGACTTCAAAATAAAGCACATTCTCATCTCCAACACGAACATATGATTCATAAGTCATGTCTGGACTAACTGTAATGTTTATGCAATTGCCCCTTACATCGTAATCACTACCAGTATATTCCACTTTAAGGAGATATTCTCCAGGATTAACATTATCCATAGCAATTGACGCTTTACCCTTAACCAATTTAACTGATTTGAATAATTTATTATTTAAATAGACATTTAAACTTCCTTTCGCATTAGAAGGTAAGATAAGACTTATTCTTGATCCGTCATTAAATGTTACATCATAGGACATGTCGATTTCATAATCTACTGTGAAGTTTTTAATGACAGACACAGGATAGTATTTTTTATCACCCAAGTAGGTAACGTTGACTGTATAGTTTCCTTTGGATAATTTTGAAATATCAATCCACAAATCCTGGTCGTATTTTTTAACGGATGCTGTTTTGTTGTTGATTGTTACTTTAAACAATTTGGAATCCACATCCTCAGGAACATAACAATCGATTGTGTTAGCCTGACCGTAAATGTATATTCCCTGAACATAGACGTCAATGTCATATGTAACATTTACATTTGCGATTTTGGTTCTTGTGAAGTTTTTTGAGTTGAAAATCACCTTAATTTCATGATTTCCGCAGGTGATGTCATCAAACAGAGAGTATAAGAAATCACCATTTTTATCCAATGCCTGTTTTTTAACCAATTTTGAATCTATGTATACGCTTACATCCCCTTTGGCCAATGAATTAACAGAGACGCAATCGTCATGGTCAAGATAAATTGATTTTGGTATATTTATTACGACATTTGTAACATTAAATGTCAGATTCCCTTCACATGGATTATAGTAATCATCACCGGAATAGACATAGGACATGTTATGAATTCCAAGGCTTGCTGAAGTTATTAATGATTCATTGAAGCGAACCCAAGGTGCTGTTACATTTGTTGAGTTAATCAATTTGCCGTCCAAATAGATTTCAACATTACCTGTTGCAGATCTTGGAAACATGATGGAGGGCATATAATAATGATTTTGGGAAAATTGCAAAACCTCTTCATTAATCATGATTCTAGGAGTGTAATTTTGAGGATATTTCATTACAATCAAATCATGAGTGACATTTACCCCAATATTGTTGTAGAATGCTGTAACCTTGTAATGTGTTGAGTCATATGGCGGCCAGATATTCACCACATACATTGGAAACTTCTGAGGAGGAATCTGAATCGGAATGACCACAGATTTATTGGTGATTGTTTCATTATATATTGAATAATCATTGATTTTAACTTCCAAATTACCTTGAGCAGTTTCCGGAAGGTCAACAGTGATATCGGTAAGATTTTCGACATAAACTTTTTCATCAAAAGTGACATTGATTTCACTTGCAATTTCTGCATCCCGTGCAATATCTGGAGTATCTGATTGAACCTGTGAATTTGAATCTAATTCTAGCGTATTGTCTGTCAGATTGTCTGCTGCACTAACACAGGACATTGCAAATACAAAAATAATCAGTATGAATATAATTTTTTTAAATTTCATTAAATTATAATATGGTTCAAATCCTATTTAATATTATTCAAATAGTTTGATACACTCTTTTTAAAAGCATTGGCAGAACTCGCCTGAAGTTATAAAAAAAAAAGAATATTAATTTTGAGCAATAATGCTCAAAATTAGAGAAATCTATTTAATTTTTAAAGTAATCTTTTTAGTTACCTTATTGTATGTTGAGTCCCCTGCAAATTTAGCAGCAACTTTATAAGTTCCTTTTTTAGCTAATTTTATATTAACACTAGCTATTCCCTTAGAATTTGTTTTTGCAGAGTAAGTTTTTCCTTTAACAGTAAATTTAATTAATTTACCTTTAACAGGATGGTTTTTTGCAGATTTGAATGTGACTTTAATGAGTTTCTTTTTGGCTTTTACCTTATATGTTGCTGCTTTAGCTGTAATTTTTGGAGTTTGTTTGGTTACAGTTATTTTAGCAGTAGCATATGAACCCTTATAGATATCATCACCCAAATAATATGTGGAAATGGAATATGAACCTGCCTTTTTGATGTTCAATTGGAATTTGAAAGCACCATTGCCATCTGTTGTCCTCTTATATGTTTTTCCATTATATCCAATCAATATTTCTTTATTGGCTAAAACTTTACCATTTCCATCTTTCAATACTCCAGTAAAGTATTTTCCTATTTTACCATCTGCAGAAACATCAACTGTTTTGGTTTTTACATTACTGCAAGTAACTTTAGTTGTAACAGCAGGGACAAAAATAGTAACGTCAACTTCTGATTTAACACCCTCATGTTCAAATTCAAATGCATATCTTCCACTTGGCAGATTTTTAACATCATATTTTGCATATCCATATTTGTCAGTAGTTACATTAGCTACAAAAGTGCCGTTTAAATAAATATTCACAACACCTGAAATGTCTTTTCCAAATGCATCCTGCAAGAAAATATATGCAGTAGTATTCTCACCATAGACTTCAGCTTCACTGAAATACACACCAATCTTATATTTTTCATCCGGAATAATATTCAAAATAGCTGTTTTGACGGCATTAGTGAAATTGTCATTTTCCAAGTATTTTATGGTAATATTGTAGATACCAGGTTTTTGTAATGGGAAAATTGCATGATATCCTATTTTTGAAAGTGCTTTTGAAATAACGGTTGAAACATTAGCGCCCAATCCCATTATAATCTTATCCAAACCGCCTAAAATCAATGAAGAATTGAATTTACCGTAATTATTAATAAAGGAACATAATCCCAAAAATGTAGTGAGCTTGAAATCAATTGCTGGAATAATCTTATCAAAACCTATTTTAATGCTTGAAGTGTTTAATTGAGAAATATCTAATATCTTACTTGCAATTCCACTATAATTGCCTGCAATAAGATCTTTTATCCAACCTACAGCATGAGTCTCATTGAAGAGAGAACCTTTAAGAATGTTACATATTCCATCAAATACAATAGCTATTTTAGAGCTGTTGAATCCAGTAATTTTAGATACCATATTTATTAATTCATTAACATTAACCTGATATTTTCCAGATACATTATTTTTGAATATGTCCACTGCACGATCAACATCAATACTGAGAGATTTGAACGCTATTGGCAAACCTCCACCAACAGTTGACTGAGGACCTAAAATCATTTTGACAATATCTGCAAGATTTAAACCTGATTGTCCGATAATATTTTCAACTGCATTCACAATAACAGGTATGGTTAAATTATTGTAAACATAAACATCTTTAACTATCTTAAAAATATCGTAAAGGTTTGAAATTTCAGAACCATTAAATACATTTTTTATTTCAGAATCTATTTCAGGAGAGAACTTTAAATTAAGAAAACTGCTGAAATTTTTAATGAACTGTATACTGTCATTAGCAGTCAAATTGAATCCCTTAAGAGCGAAATTTACTGCATTTGTAAATACGGTTTTGTTTACTTGAATAGCTTTGGAAAGTTCATGCACAGCATTGAGATTGGTTACGTTCATTTCGGAAATTGAAGTTATCAATACATCAGTAATTTTTGCAACGTCGATAATATCAAAAATAATCAGAGTCTGCAGCAGATTTGATACATCAAGATGGATTCCTTTAGATAAATCAGCAAATCCTCCCCCAATCAAATCGGAATTGAAATTAGTTGAATTCATGGATGAAAATACCATATTATAAACATCTAAAAGCTCCAATCCATTGTTGAACTGAGCAAGTTTATCCAAATCCAATTTTTTAAAGCTGTCTATGCCTATACCATTATATACAACAATGTCTCTGGTGACATTATCATCAAGACCATGAACTGTTATGATAACTTCACCTGAAATAAGATTACCTTCTGAATCGGTTACATTGAATGGAATAATAGGTTGGTCATATTCTTCAGCAGTAGTATTTTCAACATTTATGATAGGAATCTTTTTAGTTTCACTGTCCGATACTATTTCATCAGACTTAACATCATCTACTTTTGTTAGTGAGGATTCCTCTTTAATATCCCCAACTTCTTCTACATTCAATTGTTCATCATCCAAACTTGCCTGTTGCACAAATGACTCATTGGCAATATTAGAATCAGCGCTCACCGCGCCGATAGTAAGTAAAGATATGAGAACAAATGAAACAAATATTATACATTTATTCATTTAACATCCCCCTATGAAAAAAATAACATGTTTCATAAGTAATATTATGAACATAATGCTATAAAAAAATTTTTAAAAAAAATAATATTTAACTGCTATCCTTGCAGAATCAGGCAGTTAAATCTTTACAGAACATATAATCAAACTATTCGTCAACTGAATTATTCCTTTTCAATCCTATCCAATTGTATTTTCTATCAATCAGAAATATTGCTGCGATTGCAACAAGAGTTATGAGAATTCCTTCCAAACTACCTTCAATTGTAATATTATTTGAAAGTTCAGTAGCTGTTAATCCTGCTGTAAGAAAAACTATTATATTATTTACTGAATGAAGTGCGGAAGAAACTTCCAAACCGTCACAGTACCATGCGATTACCCCATAGCACAATCCACTGAACAATACATCCGCAAGACCTATAAGGTTGTATGAATGAATAACTGTGAAAAACACTGCCTGAAGAACTATTGCGACAACAGGTATTTTAAACCATGACCCTAAAGTCTGCATTAAAAATCCACGACACATAAGCTCTTCGGCAAAAGATTGGAATAATGTAACAATAACCATTGCCAAAAATGTCAGTATTGTGAATTTATTGTCGAATTCCACACCAAAAATCAAAAATTCGACCAATGTAATTATTCCATATGCAACCAATGCAACCAATAAAGATTTGGCAAATATTTCCCAATTCCATCCTCCACGTGAAGAGAGATAAGATGAAAATGGCCTATCTCGGACTATCTTGGAAGATATGAAAAATGAAGGAATCATAAGGGCAATATTGATTGAAGTGTATATTCCCTCTACAGTTTCCAAACCGGGACTTGAATTTGGGTCGTACAAAAGAGAATTGCTAAAGAGTTCCGGGAAAAAAATGCCAAATAAAACATCACAGAGTATTGACAATATTATATAGAGAATAAAAGTCAAAGCAGCAACAATAAGGGGCTTATACCACTTATATTTTTCAAATGATCTTGGAAAAGTACAAAAGTCACTTTTTACATCAACAACTTTTTGAAAAATTTTCATTTATAATCCACCTCAATTTAAAAAAGCCATATAAAAAAAATAATCAATTTGGATTTGAAGTTACACTCCCAATCAAACTCATTTGTTTTTAATAATCTCTTTTAGCTCTTTTATTTCATTTCTAAGCATTTCATTTTCTTCAGAAACACTCTTAAATCTATCTTCAAGAATTTCAAATTTCTCTTCTATCGTATCCTCAATGGAAGTTACAATGTGGTTGTCATCATCTTCCAATATACGATTGGTAAAAACCGAAGATATTGCCGCAGTAATTGTGGAAAATACAAAAATTCCAATGATAATCAAAATCAATGCAATTAGCTTTTCAGTGTATGTCTGTGGAACTACATCCCCATAACCTACAGTAGTCAAGGTAACAATTACAAAATAAAAATCATCAAACAAACCGTAAGATGTACCGAAGGCATACAATAAAGCGGTGAATATAACAACAATTAAAAACATTGCTGCAATAATTTTATCCAGATTACTTTTTTTAATGAACTTTTCAAAAGTATCGAACCTGTTAATCAAAACGAGTAATCTGAGAAACCTTAAAAGTCCAAGATACCTTAAAACTCCAATATCAGGAACAATAACAGACAAAATCATATCGAAAGGTATAGAAGAAATGAGTGAAATCCAATTATCCCTTTGTTTTAAAAATTTCCGTTTCTGTGATGAAAAATAAAAATTGATAAACCATTCAGCTAAAAGAAGGACACATACACAAAAATCAAATATCATTATTCCGTTGGAAAGATCATCAGGAATAGTGAAAAGTAAAGATAGCACAATAAATAGAATATCAACAATAACTAGCCCGTACAATCCAAACCAAATTGCCATTCGAGAATTCGCTTCCATACCATCTGTACTCATTACTTAAAAAACCTCCACCAACAGAATTTTCATAGATATTATATAGATTTAGTATTTTTCATATTAATAATTACCCAAAGTAATCTTGTGAAAAATCTGTTAAAAAAAAAATAATAACAGCGCAAATAATCCTTTAACGCTGCCCTTTTAAATTACATTATTTTCTCCTACAAACACCAATGGAACCTAACAACATCACTACAACTGCCAATAGAAGAACAGGATTACCTGCAGCAGGCAATGAATTGGATTTTACAGAGACAATTTTACCAGTACTATCTGGATAATGTTCAGTATGATTTTTTCCAAGAATCAGAACTGTAGTGGATGCATTACCATAATCCGATGCTGTGACATTAGCCAAACCGCTTTTATCTCCTCTTAGATAAGCAGTAGCTTTTCCATTAGTCCAATTTAGAGTGATTGATTTTTTACCATTGAAACTTCCAATATCGCTGGATAATGTGACTTTTGGTCCTGAAAAAAACAATCTTGCATTTGATGAATGATCCCTACCTGATGAATCCTTATAGACATCAACAGTGATTTTTGAATACTGTCCTTTTTTGATAACTTTCGGATTTGCCTTAACGCGCATTACAAGCCATGGATCATATCTAACAGCACCATTGTTGTTTTTGAATTTAGAGCGGGATGGTTTTGAATTGCTTCCCCACCAGTTGAATCTCGCATCGACAACACCTGCAGTAGCATTATCCAAATTTCCAAACATCGTATCAAGAAATGCACCTAATGAAACACTCATATTCCTTAATTCTTCTTCAGTACAATTTTCAAACATTTCCTGTGACTTTAAAAGTAGGTAAGCCAATTCTTCAGAAGGCATGTCCGGGTCGTAATCATATGATTCCAGAATGAATTTTCGAGAACTGTCCTTTACAACATTATATTTTAAATTAATGGCACGATTATAATGTATTTTAGCAGGTCTTACAACTGCAAAACCTGTTTCAACACCACTTCCCTCCAGATTGTTGCCCATAACAGTCAAATTACCGTTTATTGTGAAGTTAGTATTGTTCAATTTAGATCCCAAATCATTTATGAATTTCATAATATCATCAATGGTTGCATTTTCCGGAACAGTAATATTGAATCCGTCCAAATCAAAGCTTAATGTAACACCACTTATCAAAGTTGCTTTGTCGCATTTAAGGCCATAAATCATATTTTTATTAATTGCTGCATTTCCTAAAGACATTACATTGATTGCCTTGATGTCTGATGACTCCAAATTGGTAATGTTATTATTTGAAACATCGATAAATGCAGTAAAGTTTGTGTAGTCAATCCCTGTTGCAGATATTCCCGTAATCAATTTGACAGCCCTGATATTTCTTATATTGTTGTCGAAAACATACAAATCTGCAGGTCCGACACCAGTGGCTGTAATTCCTATTGCTTTGGAGTTTTTACCTAATGCTTTAACATCCTTAATGTTAATGTCATGAATTAATGTATCTGAAGTGTCATTTTGACCTATTGTAGTTATGGAAACGCTTAATGCTGTTGCAGAAGCATTTTCATATTTACTTGTTGAAATGTGGCTGATTGTCAAATCAGACACATCAACAGTAGGTAATGTAGTGTTCAGTGAAAAGACACCTATGTTTATACCATATGCATCAACTGCAGCCAGAACATTCTCGGCAACATTCCCCCCTACTTCAAAAATATTTAATGTATCAAAAACACTGTTTCCACCTATATCAAAACCATAGGCAGATTCATTCAATGACTTTATATTAGAAACATAATTATCCGTTACTCTAACATCCAAATCATCTGAAACGATGCCAATGCCGTTTACCTTAATACCAATGGCTGTTCCATTTACTCTAGTATTGACAACATTGGTAACTCTGTTTCGACATACTATAGGATTATAAGTAGCTATTGATATTCCTGCACCGTTTAAGTTAGTAATGTTGTTCCCAATTATTAATGTATTATTGATTACCCTAATTTCTATTTTGCCAGATTTATTTGAAGCGAAATCATCCGTTCCGATACCAATGTTTCCACCAGTTATCTTATTGTCAATTATTTTACAGCCACTGGCATTTATGTGAATTCCAATTCCATTAATATCTGAGACAATAATGTCAAATCCTGAAATGGCAGTATTGTTTGCCGTTGGAAGAATCCTGAAAGCAGCTTTATCTGCCTTGAGAACAGCATTCTTACCCATGATTGAAAGTTCCTTTGAAATGACAAGATCTTCCCTGTATGTTCCCTTGCCAACAAGTATGGTGCTCCCCGCTTCAGCCTTGTCAATAGCGGATTGAATTGAATCTCCTTCATTGACTATTATTTCACTGGATAAAATATCTTCATTAGATGTGGCTTCAATAACTTCATCTTCAACAATGCCCAGCAGATTATTTTCCATTAGAACTGCATCATCTGCAAGTGATTCCTCTTCAAGCGATAGCGTAACATTATCATTGGCGCAAACCGCACCCAATCCAACGAAAAAGAAAATTAATAAAAAAGCAAGAAATAATTTATTTTTCATATTTTACCTCCAAAAGAATGGAAATAAATAAAAAAAAGAAAAGGAAAATTTATTGAGCTTGGTAATAGAAATAAATTGTTTCCATACCCGCACCATTAGATTTTCCATCCTTAAGAACTTTGTTTCCATTAAGTAATGTGACATTTGTTGGCCCGTTTTCATATTGGTTAACTGTCACACTAGCAAAGTCTACGGAAGTAGTGTTTAATTTTATAGTTTTGGATCCTACTCCCTCATCAGAAGAGTACTTCCCATTTACAGTCAAATCTAATCTCCATTTTCCACTTGTGTTTATTTGCAAGGTATAATTACCATCGTCTGTAGTTTCAGATGTACTGCTAACTGCAGTCACCATCATCAATGCACAAAGCATTAAAAGCATTGCACCCAATATACCAAATTTTTTGTAATTCATAATACCACCGTCAAAAAAATTTTTATTGCAGTAATACTAAATTATACCTCCTAGTATATAAACTATACAGTTTAATAATAAAATTTATATTAAATTTAGTTATGTGAAATTTTTTTAAAAAATTTTAATAAAACATATTAATTATTTAAAAATATTTTGAATACTTAAAATTTATAACAAAGTTATAATTTCATACATCCAGAATAAAAAAGATATTAGTCAAAAAAATTAGACAACATTCAAAAATTAAAAAAAGAGCAGATGCAAAAAACATCTACTTAACGGTAATTTTCGGTTTAACAGTCTTGGAATTATAGAATTTATTACCACCATACTTAACAACTGCAGTAAATTTACCTTTTTTAGTCAATTTGGTAATTTTAAAGGTTGCCTGACCCTTACTATTGGTTTTAGCCGAATATGTTTTACCATTAACTTTTAAGGTAACTTTAATGCTTTTCATAACCTTGTTTAAGTTATTTTTTAAGGTTATTGTGTATTTTTTGATTTTTACTGATTTTTTGAATGTTTTTGCCTTGGCAGTTAATTTTACTGTTGCTTTTTTAATTATCATTTTAGCAGTAATCTGTTTACAATTTTCAGAGCTTATATATGCAGTATAGGTACCCGGAGCAAAACCTGCTGATGAGAGTCTAAGGCCACCTGAAGTTCCGGTGTTTCCATAACAAGAATAATATTTACCGCCAAAAACAAATTTAATAGTAATCCTCTTGTTAGGAATTGGCTTTCCATCAGCTTCCTTCAAATAGATAACCATATCCTTATTATTACCATAAACAGCAGTAACATCCTTTGCTGTTAAAACAGGCTTTTGGATATGAATGGTGTAGCTAAAGTTCTTTGTCGGAGCAGCATTAAAATTGGAATCCCCATCATAACTTACAACAAGATTATATGTTCCTTCTGCAGAATAAGGAGATACCAATGTTGCTTTTCTATTTGAAATAATGTTGGCATATGTCATTGAGCTTCCTTCAAACTTGAACTTGACATAACCTGTAGCAGCACCTGGAGATACTGTAGCAGTTATGATTATTTTCCCATCATCATTTTTACCGACATCCAGTGTAAATGAAGAATTGGCTTTTGAAATGAATAAGTTGAATTGCTTTTCTTCATTATTAACAGGATTGACCACAGTTACAATATAATCTCCGGAAATTAAATCAACTTTTACAGTTGCAACACCATTAGCATCAGTAGTTACAACAAAGTCATTGATACCTATTTTAAAAGTAACATCCTTATAAGCTAAAGCTTTGCCATAAATGTCTAAAAAGGTTGCAGTAATTATTGAGTTTAAATAAGTACCGCTAACATCACTGGCTGAAATTGTTGATTTGACAGTTATTTTAGAATTAACAGACTTTCCAAGATATTCGGATGTAACATAATAGATTCCAGGAGCCCAATCAACATCAACATAAGCATAACCATTACTGTTAGTTACAACAGTCCTACTACCGCTTCCATGAGAAAACTTAACATTAGCCCCAATTACAGCACGATTACCATCTGTCACCTTAATTGAGAATCTGGAAGAGCTTCCATAATATTTAGTTAAGTCAGGAGCAGATATTTCAACATTCTGTCCTGTTGAAACTCTAAATGATATTATAGATGATTTGGATGAATAAACATTGGAATCACCAACATATGTCACATATGCTTCATAATAACCGTCATTCAGATTCAAAGACAATATTGCCTCACCGTTTTGAAGTGATCTTGTGAAATTGGTATGATTTCCCCCAACAGTAAAAATCACATTTCCAGTTGCAAAGCCAGGAACAAGACTTGCAGTCAAATTAACATTTCTTCCATTTTGGGTTGAATTGAGATAAATTGTAGGATATGCTTTTTTAACATTTAATTTAAATGTTTTTTCTTCACCGTTAATCGGATTAATAGCTGTAACATCATAATTGCCCACATTTAATTTAATATTGTATGTTGCAACTCCATTGCTATTGGTTGTAGCACCATATAAAAGACCGCCACATCTAAATTTAACGGCAGTATTTGAAAGTGCACTGCCATCAATATTGTAGAAATTAGCTTTAAAATAGGAACTGCCATAATCAGCATTCAAATCAGATGTGCTAATAGTAGGTTTAACAGTAATTTTAGAAGTAACTGAGTTATAAAGATACTCTGATGTAACATAATAGGTTCCAGGAGCCCAATCAACATCAACATAAGCATAACCATTACTGTTAGTTACAACAGTTTGACTACTGCTTCCACGAGTAAACTTAATGTAAGCACCACTAACAGCCCGTCCGCCGTCAGTCACCCTAATCTCAAATCTGGAAGAGCTTCCATAATATTTGGTCAAATCTGGGGCTGAAACGGATATTTGACCAGACTGCTGAACTACATCGAAACTGAAATTTACAATATTGGAAGTATATAAATTATTTTTGTATTGTGCTTTTAATGTGTGGGAGCCGACAGTAGTGAAATAAAGCCAAAAACTGGCAACACCATTTGAAACTGTTGCATAATAATTCTTACCGTCAAGATTAACTGTGATTAAACCCTCATTTAACTGATTATTACTTAATTTGAAATTAACTTCAACCGCCTCATTGGTATACATGCGGGTAATCTGATTGGCACTAAGTGTAACTTCAGTTAACCTCAAAGGAGTTGTAAATGCCTTAATGCAAGCAACATAAGGATTTTTAAAATATGAATATAAATTGCTCCACCCATTACCCAAATCCATATATGAAATACCATTTTCGAAAGTTCCAAGACTGGAATATGCGGAATTAGACAATGGAACATACTTATCTCCAGAATTTAACAAATCAATGCAAATTGTAAATTTGTCACCTTTTGATAAGGTTGTTTTGGTTTTGAATGGGATTGTGTAATATCCTGCAGGACTGTATCCCTGCTGAGTTAAAATCAAGTCATTGCCTTTATAAAGAGTCACCCTATAATTAGCAGGTACTTTAAACACTGTTGAAAATGCAGATAGAATCTCATTGTCCTGTGCAAAAAAGACATTTTTATAACTGACTACATCATTTGTAGAAACTACATAATAATTAACACCATTCAGGTCATACTGGTAGTTTCTGGAATAACTTTCAGTATCATTGAATATATATGTATAAATATAATTATGATATTTTGAAGGTGAATCTGCCAAGAGAGTTTTTTCATAAGAAACATACACGTATCCATCATCACCATATTCATCCCCCCAACTATTCTTAACTATCCAAACACCTTTAGCAAAATTGCCGAAATAATCCTTAGCATTGTAGTTGTCATTCCATCCAATAAGAGTAATTGCATGATTGGAGGTTTTCCAAAATGTACCGGTCGCAACTGCACCATAATCCATTATTGCCTTTTTAATGGCATCATTGTCATTTGTATCCTTTCTTGTTGGGAGGAAATAAACATTTTGAACATGCAAAAGAGGTGAATAAATAGAAGATAATGTAGAATAGTCATCATAAACATCCCAGGCATCATTAATTGGACCTAACCAATCAATAAAATAACCAAATGCCATTGAATCAGTTCCACCCTGATTGGTTTCTTCATCAATTCTCCCGACTAAAGAGTACATTGCCATGAGATTCTTAACGTTTTCCTCTGAAAAATCAAAATCTAATCCTGTAGCCTTTTTAAGACATATTTCCAATGTTGCAATGCTTGTAAAAGCCCAACAGTTTCCTCCATCCATCTGATTTTTTACTGGAGTAACATACCCATAATCCCTTGAATCATAATATGATGGAATTGTGCTTTGAGATTCCAGAGAATAATTAATAATAGGAGCTATTACATCACTTCCAATATCAAACAATGTAGTATTGACAATTTGGACATTTGTCAAACCAGTATTTGCATTTTTTGTTATGGAAGTAGTGGTTTTTGCAAAGACATACACATCATCAGCGTTTACAAAGACATTATCTGTCAATGAAATATGATTGCCAAGATAGCTGCATATTGCACCACCATAATATGCAGAAGAGCTTTTAAAATTAGAATTGGAAATATAAAGGTCATTATACATGTTAAAAATAGATCCACCATAATTTGCAGTGTTATTTTGGAAATTAGATTCCGAAATAGTTGAATATGTACTTAATGCACAGATTGCACCACCAAAATCTGCGATTCCATTAGTAAAACTGGACCTTGAAATATCCATGAACCCATTTTCCGTATAGATTGCACCACCCGAATCTGTTTGGGACCAATAATTTAAAAAATTGCAGTTGCCTATAGTTGAATGAGTCAATATTGAAGCAATTGATCCTCCGAAACTATAAGCTTGAGATGTTGTGAAATTGGAATCAAACAAGTTAATATTTCCGTTTTCAGTATAAATTGCACCACCATATTTAGCATTGCTTTTTGTAAATGAAGATTTTGAAACTGTTACATTTGAGTTTAAACTATAAATAGCACCACCAGACCTATTTGAGATAGAATTGGAAAAAACACAATTGGTAATAACGATATTGCTGTAGTTTGCAGCTATTGCCCCACCATGCCTTGCATGATTTGTATCAAAATAACAGTTATTGAGATTTATATTACACGCATACATTTCTGATGGATTACTGAATATGGCTCCACCACATCCATAAGCAGTAAATGCGGAACTATCTGCATCATAATCACACTTTGAATTTATGAAAGCCACATTATCTGCATTTAAATCCCCTTGATTTATAATATGGCCATAATCCAATGTCATATCCTTCAAGAGTAAACTAGAAGTTGATGAAACAGTCAAATCAAAGTAATAATTAGAAAGAGACCTAATAATCGTGTTTTCCCTACTTTGTCCGATGAAAGCTGTTTTCGATGAAATCATTCCAGAACCATCGTAAACATAAATACCGTCGGCAAAGTAAGCAGTCATGCCAGATGTTATTCTGGAATCATACAAGAACTTATATGGGCTTGTTTGAGTACCGACACCATCATAGTTAGCAGATGCATCAAAATAAACTGTTTGACCTGCTGTTAATGAATCAGAATCAATATCTGCAAGTCCACTTTCCCTACTTGACTCGCTGAGTGAAACATCCGAAGTGTTTTGAAAAAGAGTCTCCGGATTTTTACTATCATAATCATATGCATCATCAGTCAAATTAAAATCACTTGCACTAACTGATGAAATAGCAATTATGAGTATGATTAAAGCGAAAATAAATTTTTTGTTAAACATACTAATATATTTATTTAAATAAAATATAAGTCGAGCAAAGTTATTACTTTAATTAAAATTTATTTGACATGCAAATGTGATTAAAATTTTACAAAAAATATTTAAAAATAAAAAAAGTGATTTTCAAGAAAAATATCTTGAAAATTTAAAAATTGAATCTATTTTAAAACGAATTTCTTAATTCCAATAATGCTCAAGATTATTGCTATCAAATATCCAATCAAAGAAATTAAAGGCATATCGAATACCCTCGGTCCAAATGAAACAACTGAAGAACCGACTATAAGTGCTGATACCAATGCAATTATTGAAACCTTGTCAGTAATGTCAACTTCCAACCTGAACTGCAATTCGTTTTCTTCAATTTTGTGAAGGGTTCTAGTAAGAATCTTTGGCAAGCCTCTAATCATGTGTTCATATAAGATTAGATTGCTTTTTTTGCTTTTAAAATATTTAATAGGATTAAGCCTTTCTCTTGCAATATGTTTTGCAACAGGTTTGATTGATGCGAAAACATCGATTTCAGGATCCAGATTTTGCGCAGCCGCTTCAATCATTGACAGGCCTCTTGCCATAGTAACCACTTCATTTGGAAGGATAACACCATAATCCTGCATAAGACTAAGCAATTCTTCTAAAACACCATTGAACCTATTAAGTTCAACACCAAAGTATCTTCCGAACAGGTCAGTCAAGTCCCTTTTTAGAACCCTTGTATCTACATCATAATCCAATATGTCCATGTACATCAGTTGATTTATCAAACCGTCGATGTCCTGGTCAACAAATAAAATAACGACTTCTGAAAGGTTTCTTTTAAATTCTTCTGAATCAAGAATATTTTTTGCTAAAAATTTCTTATCATATTCTTCACTATCGCTTTCATAAACGTCAGATAATTTAGTTCCATCAATGAATTCCATTGTCAAGACTTTTGATGTGCAATATTTTGGATATGATTCAGGAATATGAATTTCAGGACTATCTGAAAAATTTAATTCAATACGTTGCATATTCATAAATTCATTGTTATAATCTATTTCCTGGTGAATTGTACGGTCAAATTCCTCCATGATTCCCGGCAAGTTTAACTTTTTAAGATTTGAATTCCATTTATCCGCACGG
>ONUN01000195.1 GCA_900320955.1 uncultured Methanobrevibacter sp.
TCTTAATTCATTGTTAGTTCCATTTTTAAGTGCTGCTGAAGCATTACTTGCAAATGATGTTGCAGACCATGAAACAATAGACAAAACTTGGATTTTAGCCACCGGTGCTCCTTCAGGACCATTCCACATTTTGGATATTGTAGGACTTACTACTGCTTACAATATCATAATCATGAATCCTGAAGCACAAGACCCGAATACAACCCCTGGAAAAATTGCTAAAATGCTTAAAGAAAAAATAGATGCTGGTAAAACCGGTATCAATGCTGGAGAAGGATTTTATAAATATTAATTCCTTCTTTTCTTATTTTTTAATAGATTACACAGACAGACCATACCTGAAAAATAACTCTTTTTAAACCTGTTTTAAAACAGATGTACAATATTATCTGAAAAAATTAAAAGTATTACATATTGGTGTAAAATATTAATACCATAACACTTTTAATGGCAAAATATCATTAAACAAACTACCAAAAAATATATAAAATCTATAAAAAATCAAATAAAAACATTTATATAACATGAAAATATAACTAATAAACGATGTGAACTAAATTTCATGTCTAATGATAACATCAGTCAACCATTTTATAATCTCCAAAATGTTTAGAATATGTTTCATTATTCGGAAGTAGTTAAACTACTTCCACACTCCCCCTTTTAAACTAATTTTCATTCAATATTTCAGGATCAGCCCCAGCAATCTCAACCAAATATTCGGCTTCAACAATGTGAAGCTTGGAAGGAATTATAATGCAGTGGAGCGGTCCTCCAAAATCATAGCCAATCAATTCGGAAATTTTACCCGCTTTTACAACAACATCACTAGAACCTACTCGAGCTATTCCCATGGCCAATGTATCTTCCCTAATCAAACCTTCACGGTCCAAATCATTTTTAATATTCATCAAATAGTCCAAACCCTGATTTACAGTCATGTATCTGTCTTTATGAGCCTGAATATCAAGCAAAACCAAAGTATGCAAATCCATCTTTAAGTTTTCTTCTATAGCTTCATAAGGAGATTTGGGATAAAAATTATAATCTGGGAAAGGTATTGTAGTGACTTTTCCGAATTTATATCCTTGAAGGCCTGAAATCGCAGGTGCTGAAGATAGAATTGAAGATCCATGGATAACCTCATAGTCTATTTGCTTTTTTGAACATTGAACCAAAAAATCACTATGGGTTGTGGCAATTAAAGGATCACCACCAGTTATTAAAGCAACATCAGAAGTTTTGGCTTCTTCAATAAATTTAGACTCTTCTTCAACTTCATTCCTAACCAGTATTTCAATTTTTTGACCTACCAATTCCTCAATAGCTTCAAAGCTTGAACCGAATAATCTTGATGTGAAAAACTCAGCATAAATTTTATCAACATTTTTCAAACATTCTAAACCTTTAATAGAAATAAAATAAAGGCTGAAGAAAAATACGGATATATTCCCATCAATGAAGATGTTGACGATTATGAAATTGTAGATATCGAGCTAGAACCTATGAAAAGAGTTCCACACAATTTCTCAGAATTGCTTGAAGGAGAACTAACTGATGAGGAAATTGAAAACCTAAGAACCTCTTTTGACACTATTGGAGACATAGTGATTTTAGAAATTCCAGATAACCTGCAGGATAAAAAACAACTTATTGGTGATGCTGCACTTAAATTTACAAAAAGAAAAGCAATTTACATGAAAAAAAGTGCAATCAAAGGAACTACAAGAGTCCGTGATTTGGAATTTCTATCAGGAGTTGACGATTCCGTAACAATCCATAAAGAACACGGCGCCCGATTGAAATTAGATGTGCGTGAAGTTTATTTCTCACCAAGACTTGCAACCGAAAGAAAACGAGTGATGGAAAGCGTTAAGGATGGTGAAAAAATCCTCGACATGTTCTGTGGAATAGGACCATTTCCAATAGTGATTGCAAGAAACAAAGATGTCAATATAACTGCAGTAGATATCAATGAGTCAGCAATCCGATATTTGAATGAAAATATTAAACTAAATAAACTGGAAGGCCATATCGAAACTTACTGTGGAGATATTCGAGAAGTTAGCAAGTCATTTAACTTAAAATTTGATAGAATAATCATGAATCTTCCAGGCCTCGCATATACTTTCCTTGATGTTGCTGTTGATTTAATCAATGATGGAGGAATAATCAACTATTATGAATTTTCTGACTCATACGAACAGGGAATAAAACGATTAAAAGATGCATGTGAAAAAGTCGGAAAAGAAGTGGAAATAATAAATACACGTAAAGTCAAATCAACAAGTCCTGGAGAATGGCACGTTGCCATCGATGGTAAAATTAAACACTAAAGATTAACTCCCCCATTTTATTTATTATTTAGATACAATTTCATCAATCGTATTTAACTTGTCACACTGAATCATAACAATTTTACCATCTTTTACATAGTTGAAATAATACCTGGGATGAGTATTTTTTACAAAACCTGACGAAGTGGTGGCAGTTTCATTTTTAAAAATTCCTTCAACACCATTAATTGATTTGTATTGATATGTCCCGTCATTTAAAAGATTAATATCAATATTTTCACCATAATCATATACGCAAATATCCAACAATAATATATCATTTTGGTGGAATGTTCTTCTCTCTTTTAGGACTTTGTGATTTAAAATATTATCATAAGAGGCAATATTGGACGAATTTTTATCCTCTAAAAAACCCCAAGAAACAGAAAAATTAACTCCATTAATTTCAACATCCCTAGGTTCAGGAAGATGATATTTAGAAGAGCCAGGAACTGGATCACCTCCATGATACATGAAAAGTACAGCCAAGCTAATTACAAAAAACACTATAACAAATATCGTTTTTCTATCCATCAAATTACCAATTCGAGATTAATTATATGGAAATTAAGAAATTTAAAAAAAAAAGTTAAAAAAAAAAGAATCAGAATTGGATTCTGTTACCAGTCCAATCGTCATCATCATTGAATGCATTGAATTTCTTTTCGTCTTCAAGATATTGTTCCATATCCCTATATAATTTTACTCTGAAAATATCAGGATAAGGTATGTATAACATGTCCCCATTTTCACTGGTTTCCTTTACATAGGTTTCTTCAAATTCAATGATGGAGCCATCTTCTTTATTAAAATGATGAACTTCATTAGCACACAATATTTTGAAATGTACAAAATCATCTTTTAATAATTCTTTAACTAAATCATCAATCAAAAGCGGATAATTTGCACTTTTATTACTTTTTATCTCCATAATATCTCCTCATTTACATCTTAATTTCTAAAATAATAGCAGTTATATTCTTAATAGATTTTTTGTAGGAATTCCTACAAATGTTATATAAATATTTCATAGTTATTATTTAAATAGTTATTGTAAATGATTATAATTAAATAAATGGGCAATTTTAGTCCATTTTAAATAAAATAAATATTCTTAAGTTTTTAAGCATTTTTAAAAAACATTTTCAAAAATATTGTAAAATTTATTATACATTAACTGAAATCATACAATCAAAATCGGAAATATGGACATTATGAAAATTCAACATCCATAATTTCCAATAAGTTTTATAATTAAATAGGATCAATGATTCCTTTTTCAGTGATGATTCCAGTTATTAATTCTTTAGGAGTTATGTCAAATGCAGGATTGATGACTTCAGTCCCTTCAGGACAAATTCTAGCTCCACCATAATATCTTACTTCATCCCCATCTCTTTCCTCGATAATTGTATCATAAATTGATATTTCATTATCAAATGTAGAGTAAGGAGCAGCCACATAAAACGGTATATCATGGTATTTTGCGGCCAATGCCACCATAAATGAACCTACCTTATTTACGACACCACCTTTGGCTATTCTATCAGCACCGATTACTACCTTATCAATTTTACCCTGTGACATTAAAAACCCTGAAGCCACATCCGGAATTAATTTAACAGGAATGTTTTCTTGTTGCATTTCCCATACGCTTAAACTGGCACCTTGCCCTCTTGGACGAGTTTCATCACATATTACATTAATGTTTTTTCCGGCATCCCTTGCTGCCCTAAATACTCCTAAAGCAGTTCCATAATCAACACATGCAAGAGCACCAGCATTACAATGTGTCAAAACAGTATCTCCATCGTCGATTATTTCAGCACCATATTTTCCAATAGCCCTGTTAGTTGCCATATCCTCTTCATACATTTTTAATGCTTCAGAAAGTGCATCATTACTGTTCAATACCCTGTCAACAGCCCAAAACAAATTTACTGCAGTTGGCCTTGCAGCTTTAATTTCTGTTGCTGCTTTTTGTAGATCTACACCATCAATATCAGCCAATGCCATTCCAAAAGCTGCTGAAACACCAATAGCAGGAGCACCACGAACAATCATATCACGAATAGCAACGATTACATCCTGATAGTTATCACACCAAACATAAGTCAATTCATCAGGAAGTTTTCTTTGATCAATAAGTTTTAGTCTATTATCTTCCCATTCAAGTGTTTTCATAACCTAACACCTTATAAAAAAAATATTATAAAAAATAGTTGAAAGCATAATTAATTGTTAGTTTCTAAGTCCAATTTATAGACAATTTTTAATTATGCTCTCCGCCTAATAATATCCAATTCAAAACTTATGCATTTTCTGTCATTATAGGCACTACTTGTTTTTTACGTGACACAACACCCTCAAGTAATACTGTATTATCTTTTAATGTTACACCATATGCCTTTTCAACTAGACTTGCATCTTTACCAAGAGCAATTACCTGTGAATTGCTGTTAACGATATCTGTGATTAAAAGCATGAATAAATCCAAATCTTCTTCTTCAATAATTTTATTGATTCCTTCTTCCAATTCTTCTTTCATTTCTAAAACATCACTGATACTTGCAGTATTGACCTGATTGACAATTGATTTTACATCTTTAAAATCTATTTGCTTTGCATCTAATGAAAGTATTTCATCAATTGAAAAACTACTTAAATCTGTACCTGCCTTAAGCATTTCCAAACCATATTCTTCAGCGTTAATGTCTGCTATTTTTGCAAGTTTTTCAATCGCTTTTACATCATCATCAGTAGTGGTTGGTGATTTTAAAAGCAAAGTGTCTGAAATGATTGCTGATAACATTAATGTAGCTATTTCCTTTGTTATTTCAACACCATTTTCTTCATATAGTTTGCATAAAATAGTTTCAGTACAACCTACTGGTTCAAATCTTAAAAATAAAGGATATGAAGTTTCTAAAGCAAGTTTATGATGGTCAACAACTTTTAGAATGTTTGCATTTTCCAAATTATCTACTGATTCAGCAGGAGAATTATGATCAACCAAAATTACATTAGCATCATCTTCAACACTCTCTAAAAGTTCTGGAGCATCCATATCCAAATAATTTAAAATAAATTCAGTCTCTTTATTGATATTTCCTAATCTGTAAGCTTTAACTTCACTGTTGCCTAATTCCTTTTCTAAATTAGCCATTACAATACTTGATGTGATTGAATCACTATCAGGACTTTTATGTCCAAAAATAAAAGTTTCTACCATATTATCTTTCCTCACAAAAAAATAAAATCAGTATAATATATATTCTTCATACAATATTAAAATTGCTATACTGAAAAAATAAAAAAAAATAGATTTAGTAATGACTTTGTGGAGTCATTCCTAAATGATGATCTTCGCTTTTTTTACCAGGTATTCCATAAGCATCTGCCCTACATTGAGTACATGCTCTAAATACCGGAATAATCTCTTCAACTTGTTCCCTTACACTTTCCATCATGGAACAGTCCGGACGGGAATAGTGTTTCATTTTAGCCAATGGAATCAATGGTAAAATATTCATTAAGGAAGCTCCTCTTTTTTTAACTTCCTTTGCAATTTCAACAATATGTTCGTCATTTAATCCAGGAATTAAAACTGAATTAACTTTTACGACCATACCATTAGCCGCTGCTTTTTCAACACCATCAAGTTGATTTTTAATTAAAATTTCAACTGCTTCATAGCCCTTATATACTTTTCCTTCATATTTTATAAAAGAATAAATATCCACTGCAATATCAGGGTCAATTGCATTTATTGTTACAGTAACAGAATTTACTCCAAGTTCTGCAAGTCTATCCGCATATTTTGGAAGTAAAAGTCCATTTGTACTCATACATTTGATTAAATCAGGTTGTTCAGTTGCCAATTTTTCAAAAAACTCAAATGTTTCCTCATTAGCAAGTGAATCTCCAGGTCCAGCTACCCCAACAACAGAAATTGGACCTTCAGCAGTAACTTCATTAATATGATTAATTGCGGAATCAGGATTCATGACACAGCTTGCAACTCCTGGCCTATCTTCTTCATTATTAATATCTCTTGTACAAAAGTTACAGAAGATATTACACTTCGGTGCTACAGGTACATGTGCTCTTCCGACTTTATCATGCATTTTTTCATTAAAACATGGGTGTGCTTTTGTTATGTGTGCAAATCTTGCGCCTTTGTGTTCAGCCATACTCTCACCTCTCCGAAATATAACTTCGTTAATTTGTATTGATACGAACAAATATATAAAGTTTTCTACTTACCGTTATTCAACTCATCAATATATTCATGAGCCTTTTCAATCCATGCATCTTTAATTAACTCATCTGTAGCTACAACACACACGATATCTTCAGTAGACAAATCTTTAATAATTTTAAAACCTTCAGGCAATATTCTAAAGACTGCATCATAAATACGCCTTTGTAAATTAGAATGAGGGTCATCAACTACTAATGATTCCAACTCCAAATAATTTCCGGACAGTTCCAGCTGATATCTGTTAGGTTGATAAATTTCATCCCTAGAGAACAATCTCCATAATCTTTTCAAAATGTTTGGAAGATAGTTTTCATTATCAACTAAAATCATGGTAACGTCCCTCTCTTTATCGTAAGTGAAATTAGCTACATCGCTAAATAAAACCACTTTAGAAGTTTTTTTCATTTTAATAGCTAAGACAAATACAGGATCATCAGGATTACAGATGCACCAAGAACCAAATCTTGAAAAATTTGCTTAATGATGATTTCATAAACTTCAGCACCCTTTTCATCATAGCATTCAACTAACATCAAATCAATCCTTTATTTATTTGTTATCTTGTCTGTGTCCCATTCCAGATACTAAAAGGGCTGCTCCGACAGCACCGATGTGTTGAGAATATTCAGGCACAATAACTTCAATTCCACCTAATGTTTCACTTACCGCTTTAACTAGACCTGAAATTAAACTAGTACCTCCTACCTGGATTAATGGTTCACGAATGTCAATTTCTTGAAGTTGTTGTTCGTATACTTGTTCAGATACAGAGTGACATGCCGCAGCAGCAACATCTGCTTTAGAACCGCCAGCTGCAAGTGTAGTAACAAGGTCCTGAATACCGAATACAATACAGTAAGAGTTTAACATTGCTTTTCTCCAATCACCTTGAACTGCAAGAGGTCCGAGTTCAGTAATGTCCACATCTAACCTACGGGAAGTCATATCTAAAAATCTTCCGGATGCACCTGCACAGATACCACCCATAGTAAAGTTATCAGGAATACCATTATTAACAGTGATTACCTTGTTATCCATACCACCAATATCCAATACGGTAGCTTCACCTTTCTGACAGTCAGCCAAGTACACTGCACCTTTTGCATTTACAGATAGCTCTTCCTGAATAAGTTCAGCACCAAATTCCTGACCCATAGTGAACCTACCATAACCTGTAGTTCCAATACCATCCAAGTCATCCCAATCATAATCAGTTTGACCGAACGCTTCAGCAGCAGCTGTTTTAGCGGATTCAATGATATCTTTAGTGGATGTCCAACCGGTACCAATAACTTCATTGTTTTCCATAACCACTGCTTTTGTAGTTGTTGAACCAGAGTCAAGCCCAAGAGTAAGACCTTCTTGTTTTTCACGAGCAAGAATATTTCTACGAGTTACAGTTGTAGCTAATGCTTCCATACGAATAAACAATTCATCAGCTTTTGTTCTTTCGGTGAAAGAGTATGTAACTACTGGAATACGAGTATTGTTTTGTATAAATCTTCTTACTTCATTTCTAACTAATGCTGCTTCCGCACATCTAAAACAGGTTGCAATAAACACTGCATCTGGTTTGGATCTGCCTTCAACAATAGCCATAGCTCTTGCAATCATTAATTTTAAACTTGAACTTTGAGCTGAAAATCCAAATTTTTCATAAGATTCATCAATGTAATCCAAATCGATTTCAGGAAGAATAATTTCAGCACCGAATTTATTTGCTGCTTTTTCTATTTCCTTTTGAATTCCACTATATTCTGTTCCACATGAAACTAAAGCAATTTTAACCTTCCACATGAAACTAAAGCAATTTTAACCATCTTATTATTCCTCCTCAGCAGTTTGTTCAAGTGAATCTACAAACTCATTGATTTGATTCACCATAACATATGTTTCATCTTGATTAGTTGGATAATTGAGTTCCAATACAGGAATACCTTTGTTTCTAAGCAAAAATATTGATAATTCGTTGGTTCTTGCACAACCAATACAACCGAATCCGTAAGGAGCTCCATCAACAACAATTGCTGCTTCAGCTTCATCTATAATTGGTCCGATAATAGACATTCTTCCACGGACACCAGATGGAACCTCAATAGCCGCGTATTTAAGTCCTTTAATAGGATCCTCTTCAGTAATGTTCATTGGTGGAGAATCAATCTCCGGATCTTTAATTTTTTGTCTAATTTGTTTTTGTAAAACTAAAGGAGTATGACCTCTCCTTTCAAGTAAATCTGCCAAAATTAATGAATTTGGAGGATAAACTGCAATTTTAACCATGTTCTCACCCATATTATTTATTTTCTATACAATCATCCATAATCTTTTTAAATTCGTCAACCAAAGCTTCAGCAACAAAACCAAGTATTCTGTACTCTTTTTCCATTTGGTGGAATCCTTCCCTAGGTCCAAATCTATGACCTCTGCATCTTCTAGGATCTCCTGGAGCGAAACCTCTTTCCTTAGTGAAAATGTGGTTTGGATCAAGTTTTCTTATTTCTTCAATAGCTTTGTAAACATCTTCACTTTTTCCACTAATCATTGATCCATAACAAGTGTTTTTAATTGTAAGAGGCAAATCAAGCATATGAAATTCACTTACAATCTCTTGTTCGCTCACATGAGCTCCAGGTCCAATAAAAATCATACGAGTAATTACGTCAGGATCCCAATCTTCTTTTCCCAAATCAGGACTCATTGTTAGATTCTGTGACATATACTACAACTCCTTCTTTTTTAATTTTTCAAGAGCATCATAATCAGAAACAATATCACCAATAATGTTTGTTGCTTCAAAAGCTTCAGCGGTCGGACCATATTCAAAATTATCTTCAAATCTGATACCAATCAAACCTGCACTTTTAGAAGCCATATTCGTAATACCGATTTGACCTCTTATAACTTTTTCTACAGGGTTATTTTCAGGAACTAAACCTTTAGCAGATTTTTTATTTCCTTCAAACATAACAATATGCATTCCAGGCACTGCAAAATGAACTTTGATTTTGCCGACAGGGTTCTCCAAAAGACCGGACAAACGTTTGAAGTATCTGACAGACCTTGGTGCATTATCTGCAAATTTAATCCTACATAAATCATCCTTATTAATTGATTTGGTAATCACTTTACCTTCTTTTAAAATATCAATTGTATGTTTAGGATTTTGTTCGACAATAATGGCATCATCATCAACCATTCCGTCAATCAAATGTTCAACTCCCGCTTGAGACAACATTTCTGTTGCTTGCTTTTGGGTTTTGTTTAAAAGCATTAATCTTTGACTTTCAGATTTTACAGTAATGAAATCATTTTCTTTTGCAACATCAATAATTTCCATACCGTTAACAATTTTTCCTGCAGTAGTATGATTGGGAGTTAAAACTCTATTTTCACGATAAATAAATAGTTTTCCAACACCTTTTCCAGCATTTCTGATAGTGACTGTTCCCCTGAGTCTTTGAGTAGTGTGTTCTTTAGGCTTTTCAATTCCTTCCAAATCATAAAATCCTATGAACGATTCACTATCATAAGAAACTTTAATTCTGCCATCCTTGATTAATGAAAACAGATGCTCTACACAAACCGGAGACTCATCATCAATTTCAAAAGAAATATAAGTAAATAACTCATTGCCTTCTCCTAAAACTGTACTTAAATCAGATACTCCGACCATATCAGTGGTTGTGCTTCTTTCAATAATCGGTTCAATACCAATAATGGCATCATCATTTGTGAGATTTTCTAAGGTTTTCTTACCACCAATAACACGAGCAAAAATACCCTTATTATATGGAGGCACACTATAAACGTTAGTTGTATTCGCTTTAAGTATGATTAAATGAGTAGACTCATTACTGAAACTGGATAAACTTAAAACAACGTCCCCTTCAAAATATTTGTGTTCATCTGAAGTTGGTTCCAAATCAGTTACAATAGGACCAATAGCTACTTCAGTTGGAGTAGACCATCTTACATCTAAATCGACAAAATCCTCATATTGATTTTTCCAAACATCAATTAAAGGTTTTGCTTCATCAGACTCGTCCAATTGGATAATAATGGAACCGGCATTTGTTTTAATTTTATACTTGTTTATATTTTTCTCAAGTTCCTTTTTTCCTTTAATCAAACAAACAATACTACCAGGAGTATATGGGGCATTAGTTTCATCAATTACATCCTGAATTGTAGAATCCTCCGCCACATTTCTTTCTTCTCCATTAATTTTAATTAACATACAATCTCCTAATAAGAATTTT
>ONUN01000041.1 GCA_900320955.1 uncultured Methanobrevibacter sp.
TCCTGTAGGTGCTGGTTCTTTCATTAAAGGGGAACTTAAAAGTACTGATGAAATTATTGTAAGTATTGGTTCAGGTATTGCTGTTAAAAAAGATGCAGAGGGTGCTCGTGAAATTATTGCTGGACAAAAAGAAGATTTAAAAGACAGTTTGGATAAGATGTTAGCTAACTTACAACAAGTTACTGATATTGTCGGAAATCTTCAAGCTCAAGCAGAACAATTAGCGGCTGCTGCTCAAGGCAATATGACTCAAATGAGTTAGATACTTTTTACAATTTTTTCTTTTTTCTATTTTTTTTTAAATTTTACTATTTTTTTCCAAATGCCTTTATTAATATGATGTTGTAATATATATTTAATGGAGGTTAAATCTTGAAATTTAATAGAGTATTAATTGTTGGTTTAGCAGTTTTAATGATTTTAGTCAGTGGCTGCTTGGTTTTTGCAGAAGAGGCTGGTGTGCCTGAAGGCAACTCTACTGAAGATGATACTATTATTGATAATGATACAGAAGATAATGGTACTGAAGTAGATGATGTTGGTGTTGTTAACGGTACTTTACCGCCAGAACCTGACAATGCAACTATTACTGCAACTTCTTCAATATATAGTGAACCTACACAATCAAATAATACCACTACTAAAAATGCAACTACTGTTTCAGATAAACATGCAACTGGTAATCCATTATTAGTATTATTAATCGCATTGGCTGGTATTGGGACTGTTTCATTAAAACGTAGGAAATAATTTTTAAAGATTTTTTTTTAAAATCTTCTCTTTTTTATTTTTTTAACTAATTTTTTCATAATTTATATAATATAAAAAATATAAATACACATAATTAAATTTTTAAATAACTTTTAAGGTTGGGTTATTTTTGTTTGAATCATTAAAAAAGAAATTTTCACGTACAAGTGAAAAATTAGAAGAAGAACTTATTGAAGAAGCCGAAAAAGAAGATAATCTTCAAGAAGAATCTGGTAAAAGATTTTCATTTTTCTCATTTGGTCGTAAAAAAGAAGAAGAGAAAAAAGAAGAGGATGACTCTAATTTAATTCCTGAAACCACTGGAGAAAGTGAAGAAGAATCAGCTGAAGAAGTTAAAGAGGAGAAAAAATCTCACTTCTGGAGCAGATCCAAGGATAAGTCTGATGATGAAGAGGATGTTGATGAATCTGATGTGGAAGAAATCGATGATTCCGACGAAGATTTAGATGAATCTGATGTGGAAGAAATTGAAGAATCAGACAAAGATGTGGATGAAGAAAAAGATGATTCTTCTGAAGAGAAAAAATCTCACTTTTGGAGTAGGTCTAAGGATAAGTCTGATGATGAAGAGGATGTTGATGAATCTGATGATGATGTTAAAGAGGAGAAGAAGTCTCGTTTCTGGAGTAGGTCTAAGGATAAGTCTGATGATGAATCTGAAGATGAAGAAAAAGATGATTCTTCTGAAGAGAAAAAATCTCACTTTTGGAGTAGGTCTAAGGATAAGTCTGATGATGAATCTGAAGATGAAGAAAAAGATGATTCTTCTGAAGAGAAAAAATCTCACTTTTGGAGCAGGTCTAAAGATAAGGATGATAAAAAAGATGTTTCTGCTGATGGTGAAGCCACTGGAGGTTTATTCTCATTTGTCCGTGAAAAAACTATTTCTGAAAAACACGTTGAAGATATTTTATGGGAACTTGAAATGGAGCTCTTGCAGGGCGATGTAGCTATGGAAGTGGCAACAGAAGTTGTTGACAATGTTAAAAATGATTTGGTCGGTAAAAAAATCAAAAGAAGCAATGACATTACCGAATACACATTCCTTGCTTTGAGAAATGCTGTATCTGATATAATCGACATTCCTGGAAAATCAATGACCGAGATGATTGAAGAGAAAAAAGCTCAAGGGGAACCTCTTGTAGTAATGTTTGTTGGAATCAATGGTACTGGTAAAACAACAACAATCGGTAAATTAGCTAATTATTATCTTAAAAAAGGTTACACTCCAGTAATTGCGGCTTCAGATACATTCAGGGCAGGAGCTATTGAACAGGTTACTTATCATGCAGATAATGTTGGTGTAAAAATCATTAAACACAAAAAAGGTTCAGATCCTGCAGCGGTAGCATTTGATGCAGTGGAACACGCAAAAGCACAAGGAAAAGAATTAGTTTTAATTGATACTGCTGGTAGAATGCAAACTAACGTTAACCTTATGGATGAAATGAAAAAGATTAAAAGAGTTGCTAATCCGGATTTGGTTATCTTTGTAGGTGATGCATTAACAGGTAATGACGCAACAGAACAGGCAATCAAATTTAATGATGCAATTGACATTGACGGAGTTATTTTAACAAAAGCAGATGCGGACAGTAAAGGAGGAGCATCACTTTCAATAGGTTATGTGATACAGAAACCTATAATGTTTTTAGGAGTAGGTCAAGGCTACGACGATATTAAGGAATATGATGCTGAATGGATGTTGGATCAATTATTCAGCGAAAGTGAAGAGGCGGAAGTCTTAGAGGAATAAAATGGATTCTAAAAAATTATTATTCATCGTGTTTATACTTTTGATAGTGTTTGCCGTCGGATTTAACTTGATGGGCTTTGAACATAATAATCCATTGGCGGAATCATTAAAAGCACATCAACATAAGGAAGATGTATCCATGGCAGTGACAGGGGACATTATGCTTGGACGTACTGTTGCAAGCGCCATAAGTTCAAGTTCACCTCCGCTTGCAGGAATAAGCAATGTAACTTCAAATGTTGATTTGTTGCTCATAAACTTGGAAAATGCTGCAACCACATCTGAAAATGCGGTTAAAGGCGATATTCCTCTTAAATGCAATCCAAGTGATGTGATACTGGCTAAGGGAAATAATAATACGATTGCAGCTCTTGCAAATAACCACGTTTGCGATTATGGTATTGGAGGAATGAATGATACCATTAAAACAGTTAAAGATGCTGGAATGACTCCAATAGGTGCTGGTGGAAATGAAAATGAGGCACATGCTCCTGCTGTTGAAGAAATCGGTGGAAGGAACATTACCATATTCAATTACATGGATTCAAAAAACTTTGCTGAATATGATTATCAAACAATGCCTTATGCTAACGGTTCAGCGCCAGGATACTCTGCATATAATTCTCAAGTAGCTCAAAAACAAATTTCTGATGCTCGAGGTAATGGATCAGACTTTGTTGTGGCTTACCTGCACTTTGGAAATGAATATTCAACATCTCCTAACGAGGATCAGGTTAAAATCGCTCATGAACTGATTGATTATGGTGCAGATATTGTTATAGGGTCACACCCTCACGTTACTCAGGGTGTGGATATGTATAATGGAAAACCTATATTCTACAGTTTAGGAAACTGCGTATTTGACATGTCAGGCAATGGTGTGGAAAATGCATATATTCTTAAAATAGATTTGGTAAATGACACTGGTAAGTGTACTGTCTATCCTGTATACATTTCAGGATCCTTGCCACAGTTTATGGATAATGATTCTGGCAATTCCCTTTTAAATGGTCTTACTCCAAAGTGCAATGAGTTTAAAGTTGACGGTGGAGTAGGCACTTTGGAATTCAATTTAACTAAAGAAAAATAGAATTTGTTTTAAATTCTTTATTTTCTTTTTAATTTCTTTTATTTTATTGATTTTTTTATTTTTGATTATAATTTATCTTATTTTATGTATAAACACTATATGTCTTATTATTTTTACTATAATAAGCCAATATATTTATATTTTATTTATGGTCGTATCATTATTTTTCTAAAATTAATTCATATTATTTGAGCTTATTATAACATATTTGAAGAATATTATTCTTTTATTTTTAATTTATACGCGTATTATATATTTTTTTATCTATTTGCCGTATTTTAATTCGTTTTTTTAAATTTAAAGTTTCAAAAACATTTATATAGGTATAATTAATATATTTTAACTTACAATATATTTTTTTTAAAAATACATTTAGAAGGTGAAAAAATTTCGATAAAACGTAAAACGTTATTTATTGCATTTGCATTATTGATTTTCCTGTTTATAGGAGCTGTAAGTGCAAGTGAAGACGGTAATGTTTCAGCTATAGAAAATACAAATGATAATTCTGAATTATTGTCTTCAAATATTAATTCAAATGAGAAAGTTGAATTAGAAAAAGATTTAAATGAAAATTCAGTTGTTAAAAAGGATAACTCAGAGGATGTTATTGGCAACAGTTCTTCATCTAGTGATGTTGTTGATAAAAAGGCATCCTTAAAAGTTGTATCCTCACCGACAATAATTAAAGGATCCTATTTTCAGGTAAAACTTTTAGATGAAAATGGGACAGGAATAGCAAAAAAGACAGTTTCAATTGTGTTCGGTGCAAAAACATACGATAGAACCACTAATGCTAATGGTATTGCAAGTTTAAAAATAAATGCGGCCAAAAAGTATTATACAGTAAAATATTCCTTCAAGGACAAGGGATATACTTCTGCTTCAGGTTCAGCCAGTTTATTGGTGCTCACTAAAAATCAATCAGCATTAAAAGGGTCTGATTATGTTGCATATAAAGGTTTTTCTAACCCGTATACAGTTACATTAAGTGCTGACGGTATAAAATTAAAAAATAAGCAGGTCAGATTCAATCTTAAAGGAAAGAATTTTTATAGAACTACCAATTCCAAAGGTCAGGCTACTTTAAATATTGGATGTGCCATAGGAACTTACACACTCAAGTATTACTTCAAAGGTGAAAAAAATATTAATGCTGTTTCCGGCAAATCAAAATTAACAGTTAAAAAAATGACTACTAAGATTTCCCGGGCAAATTCTGTAAAATATTATCACAAAACTACAGCACCTTTCAAAGTTAAAGTTCTTGATGCAAGAGGAAATCCTGTTGCAGGTAAAGTAATATTCACAATTAAACAAAAGAAATTTACTAGAAATATCGATTCTAAGGGTATTGCAAATTTGAACCTCAAATTAGGTCAGGGTTCCTACAAGATTACTTATACTTTTGAAAAAACTGCCCTTTATGAAAAATCCAGTAAATCAGTATCAATTAATGTTAGAACTATAAGTAACTGTGTAAATAACGGATATTGGGTTTTCGGATATAATATGAAGAATGTTGATTTGAATAAATTGGCCAAAACATCAACTAAACATATCTTTTTGAATTATGCTGCTCTTGAAAAACACGGTAAAAGTGCTGTAGAGACTTTCATAGCTGATGCAAAGAAAAAAGGAATCTCAGTTCACATATGGATGCAGATATTCTATTATGGTGACTGGATTTCCCCTACATATAGTGATGGCAGTTATAAATATTCCTTCTTCAACTCTAAAATCAATGAAGCTAAGAAATATGCTAATCTTAAAGGTGTTGCCGGAGTTCATTTGGATTATTTAAGATTCCCTGGAACCGCATATAAACATGAAAATGGTGTAGAAGCCATCAATTACTTTACAAAAAATCTTTGCGATGCAGTTCATAAAATTAATTCAAAACTTATAGTTTCTGCTGCTGTAATGCCTGAACCGGATTCAAATAAATATTTTTATGGTCAGGATATTCCAACATTATCCAAATATTTGGATGTATTAATTCCTATGATTTATAAGGGAAATTATGAGTCCGGTACTTCTTGGATTCAATCAACCACTGCTAAATTTGTAAAAATGAGTAAGGGTGCTCAAGTTTGGACTGGTATTCAATCATACAGATCTGATGAGGATGTAACTAGTTTATCTTCTTCAGAACTTTTAAGAGATTATAAAGCAGCTGCAAACGGAGGAGCAACCGGTGTTGTATCATTCAGATGGGAAATATCTAAATTGATTGATTTTGATTTGATATAATCAAATCCCATTTTTTATTTTTTTTTTTTTCTTTTGGTGATAAAATGCAAAAAAAATTTTTGATTCCACTATTTCTTTTGACACTTATTTTAGCCATTTCTTCAGTTTCAGCATCTGAAAATGCTACTGATGTTGTAAATGTGCCTGAAGTGGAAGTTAATGATGTTGGTAATGTAAAAGATGATTCAATTGATAATCAGGTTTTAAGTGAAGAAGATTCCACTCAAATGGCTGAAAATCCTATATTGGGTGATAATTCATCTTCTCCAGTTGTAAAATCAAAATCTTCTGTTTCAGCATCAAAGGCTAGTGGATACGGATCATTCGCTACTAAATTTGTTGTCAAATTAACTATTGATGGAAAAGCGGCATCTGGAAAAAAGGTTCTTATAAATGTCGACGGTAAAGATTATACTCGTAAAACTAATGATAAAGGTCAGGCTATCTTAAACATTAAACTTTCAAAAGGCACTTATAAGGTTAAATTTTCATATGCTGGTGATGAGAATGTAACTTCTTCAAAAGGAAACAGCCAAATAACTATTAAGGAACCTATGAAAACCAAATTCCTGTCTAATTACTACCTCAATTTCCGTCAAGGATTAAAGTCACTGTTTTATGTTAAATTGGTTGATAAAAATTCAAAAGGCATAAAGGGACAAACGGTTACAATTAAAGTTGCTGGTAAGACTTATAATATCAAAACTGATAGTTATGGTTATGCTAAACGTTTTTTAAGCCTTAAAAAAGGTAATTACAATATTAAATGTTCATTTTCTAAAAAACAACCTTATCTTTCAAGCTCAAAAAATGTAAAGATTATAGTGAGAGAAAAGATGGCAAAAGGAAATGGATATTGGTTATGGCCAATGCATATGTCATCCCTTGACTTAAAGGAACTTGCAAGCAGAGGTACTAAACATATCTTTTTACTTAGTGATGCCATTTATTCATATGGGGAATCTTACGTTGTTTCATGGATTAAAAGAGCTAACAGTTATGGAATGAAAGTTCATATCTGGATGTTGGTGTGTTATAATGGTGACTGGGTAAGTCCGGTCAATAAAGATGGTTCCTATAAGTATTCCTTCATTAATCAAAAAATAAATGAAGCAAGATACTACGCTAAAATTAAGGGTGTTTCTGGAGTCCATCTTGACTATATGAGATTTGGAGGTACTGCTCATAAGTACAGTACTGCTGTTCAATCCATAACATATATTGTTAAAAAGATAAGCTATGCCGTTCACAAAATTAAACCAAATGCAATTGTTTCTGTTGCTATAATGCCGGAGCCAAAGATGATGCATTATTATTATGGTCAGGATATTCCACAATTGAGCAAATATGCTGATGCTCTGCTTCCGATGGCTTATAAAAGTGCTTATGGCAAAAACACTAATTGGATTAAATCCGTAACCAAAACATTTGCCAAACAGTCAAATGGTGCTAAGATTTGGACGGGTATTGAATCCTATGAGTCTGAAGATAATCCTGTTAGTTTGTCATATGCTGCATTGATGAAAGATGCAAGGACTGCTAAGGCTGGCGGCGCAGATGGTGTTGTAATATTCAGAATTGGATTGACAAAATACCTTAATTTTAAAAATGTATAGAAAACTTTGTTTTCTTACCATTTTCTTTTTGATATTGCTTTTAATCTCTTTTTTTCTATATTTTTCTTTTTATCTGACTGGTATTGTTTTCGTTGGCGATTGGTTGTGGTTTCATTGTTTCGCATGATGGTTACCAAATCTATTGAATTGTCGCTGCATGCCATTAGTATTCTAATTTCCTTATAGTTTTTTGAACTTGGGGCTTTATAAACAGCAGCATAAAGGTTTTTTTCCACATGTTCCCAACTGATTGGTTCTTCATTCATTAAGCAGTCTATGACATAGCTTCTTTCAATTCCATTGTCATCCAATCTTTCCTGGAAGTGCCTATTTTCAAAACACCAATTGATACAGGCAGTATCTCCCATTATAAATTTATCAAATACGTTCATGATATTCACTACAATTAAATCTGTAATGTTTATTATATATGATTTATAGAAATTTATATGTTAGAGGAATTTATCATGTCAGAACGAAATCAGTGGGATTCATCAATAGCATTTATTTTTGCAATGATTGGAGCGGCAGTTGGTCTTGGAAACATCTGGCGTTTCAGTTATGTTCTTTATTCCAATGGTGGGGGATCATTTTTTATCCCATACTTTATTGCAATCGCTATTATGGGTATTCCATTTTTAATATTAGAATATGGAGTGGGTTTCAGTTTCAAGGAATCGTTTTCGAAGATTATGAAGAAAATTAATCCTCGATTTGAAATCATTGCTTGGATGCTGGTTCTTTTTGTGTTTATAGTTACAATTTATTATATGGTTATTTTAAGTTGGGATTTAGTATATCTTTTAAGCAGTTTCACATTTAGTTGGGGAACTGATGCTGCTGCTTACTTTACTCAGAACGTCGGTGGAAGTTCAAATCTCTCCAATGCTAACTTCTTATTGATTCCAACAACAGTTGGTGTATTACTATTATGGGTTATTTTATGGTTCATAGCCCATAGAAATGTTGATAAGGGAATAGGTAAGGTTTCTAAAATTCTCATTCCTGCTTTGTTTATTATAATGGGAATAATCGTCGTTTATGCTTTGACTTTGCCGGGTGCAGGCATTGGTATTAATACTCTGCTCACTCCTGATTGGAGTAAACTTATGGATGTAAATATCTGGCTGGCCGCTTTTGCTCAAATCATATTTTCATTAAGTATGGGTCAGGCTATTGCCCTTACATATGCTAGTTACTTGCCGGAAAACTCCAAATTGATTGATAATGTATTGATTGTTGTCGCATCAAACTCAGCTTTTGAAATATTTACCGCATTTGGTGTATTTTCAATTTTGGGGTACATGTCATATACTGCAGGAACTCCTATGGTTCAATTAATTACTGAGGGAACTGGATTAATTTTCATTGTTTTCCCAATGATTTTTAATATAATGGGTCCTATTGGACGTATTTTGGCTCCATTATTGTTCTTGGCGATTTTATTTGCAGGAATTACATCAGCATTAGGATTTTTCGAACCGATGTTAAATTCAACTGAAGAGAAATTAGGATGGTCTCGTAAAAAAACCGCAACTGTTTTGGCAGTTATCGGTTGTGCATTTTCATTGATTTTAACAACTGGTATAAGTAGCTATTTGGTAGGTATTATAGATTCATTTGTAAATGAATTTGGAATATTGCTGTTAATTGGAATACAATGTATTATTTTTGCTTGGTTCTATGGTGTTGAACGCTTTTTACCAGCATTAAATGAATATTCCTCTTTTTCAGTTGGTAAAACATGGAAATTTATAATTAAATACTTACTTCCAATCGTTTTAATAGGAATGTGGGCAATAGGTATTGTTACATTATTCAGTTCCGCCAAACCATTTGAAATAATGATTGACGTGATTATTATCGCTATGGTTTTAGTATTCTCATTCTTGCTTACTAAAATCAAACCTGCCAGTGAATAATTAATTTTATTCACTTTTTATTTTTTTAATGTATATTGCTTACTTCAAATCATTCTTTTTTGCTTTTAGATTTATTTTAATTAAAATTTTAATTAATAATTATGATAGTTGTTTGGGTTACTTATAAAATAATGATTCATTGATTTAAGTATTAGTGATGGTTTCTATGTGGCATTATTCCAATCAATATGTCCTGTAGGCATCATAAGCAGAATATGTGGAATAAATTATGCTTATGAAGTGTCCAAACGGATTGTTCATGAAAAAATAAATGAAAATGTTTAAAAATATCAATATTATAAACATTACAATTCCTTTTTGCTTGTCTCCATTTATTGCCTGACCAAGTCCAGGTATTATAAATGAGAGAACTGCATTCACCAACGCATTGTTATCCATATTTTACCTCCAAATTGAAATTAACAGGTTTAGCAATGACTTTTTCATCAGCGTTTCAAATGGTTTTGTTGTAGTTACTGTTATATTGTTTTATCTTTAAAATGCAAGAATACCACAACTTCTGCAAGTTGTGGATGAATTGCACTATTGGGTGTACTGTCTTTTTTTAATTAATTTTATTGTGTTTTATTTTATTTGTGTTTTTTGGAGGCTATTTTGGGTCTTGGATTTTTGTTCAGTATACTTTTTTGTTGTGATTATATTATTGCTTTGGGTATGAAAAATTGTTTTGGTTTTGAAAAATTGCTCTGAGTTCGTTATTCGATTACTTTTCAAATGCTCTCTCTCATTTTTTATATATGG
>ONUN01000023.1 GCA_900320955.1 uncultured Methanobrevibacter sp.
CGATGTTAAATACGGCATAATATTTTCCATTTTCTATTTTAATTGTCACATTATTGATTTTAACTTTTTTTAATTTTTCACGATATTTTTTACTTGTCCGGCAATACACCTCTCCCAATTTTGGTAAAATAATCATATTGTCTTTGATTTTTATATTGCCATTGTTTTGTATCCTAAATGATTTTTTATCATGATTTTTGGATTTAAATCTCGGATAAGCACCTTCACCACTGAAAAACTTATTATAAGCATGTATAAGATCTCTATAAACTTGTTGCAGGCCTGATGATTCACTTAAATATAAAAAATCATACTCCTTTTTGAGCATATTTAACATGACATTAAAAGTAGTCATATTGCACTTCAGCTTACTGTAACCATGGAGTTTGAATAATTTATAGGTTTCTTTATAGTATTCCAAGAGTTTATTCCATGTAAACCTGGAATTACCAATATTCTGATTAATTTTATTCACCATATCCTCATCCGGATACAACCTAACCTTTAAACCTTGATTAACACATTTCATAAAAAAACACTTAAAATTCCATTTTAGAGACAATTTTAATTATATAAACTAATTTAATATAATAAATAATATATAAAGAAATAGAGAGAGCATTTGAAAACTAATATCTTATAGATGCCTTTTTGTGAAATTCATCTCCGACCTTAAAGAGGTCGGAGTATTCTTTCACTATTAAGATAAATATTAAGAAAAACAAAACTTTTTAGTGATAAAATGAGTTATGAAGACAATGCCAGAATAATTAATGATGATATTTTTGATTTGGTAAATTCATGTTTCGATGAGGAAAAAAGTACTCGAAATAATGAAGAAAGGATTAATTTTTTTGACACTTATAAAAATTATTTTGTTTTAACGGATGATGGATCTTATTCTATTAATTCAAAAGAAATAAATCATAAAATTGAAACATTGCATACATCTACCGGTGCAATAAGTGAGTCATTTGAGAAATTTATTAAGCCAATGAAGTTCAACTATGAAGAGGACGTTGCCATTTTAGACATTTGTGCCGGACTTGGATACAACTCATCAGCGGCAATAGAAGATTTCATGAAAAACTCTTCAAAATCCAGTTTAACAATAGATATGGTGGAAATATCCCATGCAACACTCGCATGTGGTCTTTTGGTTCCTTCACCCATCAAAGCACATGACATTACAAAAAAATCTATTGAAGATGAACTCATCAAACAGGATTATGCAACATTAAGTCTGGAGACTTGTGAAATCCCTGAAAATATTGACATTAATGTATACATTGAAGATGCAAGACAAACCGTTCAAAAACTGAAAGACAACACATACGATGCGATATTTTTAGATCCATTTTCACAGAACATGGCGCCGGAATTGTTTTCACTCGAATTTTTCAAAGAATTCAGAAGAGTCATAAAAAATGATGGGATTGTTGCAACATATACTTCATCCGCACCGGTAAGGGCAGCATTCATTGAAGCTGATTTCTATATCGGTCAAGGCCCAATTTTCGGAAGAAAGCAGGGAGGAACACTTGCAAGCCCAAATCCACTGATGCTTGACACAGCATTGCCAAAAAATGATGAAATAAGAATTGCACTGTCCGATGTGGGAATTCCATTTAGAGACCCTGATTTGAACAGCAGCAGCGATTACATTCTAGATAAAAGAACAGAAGAAAGGCACAATGCCCGCCACACCACAAAAATATCATCTGCAGTTAAAACACCCATATTTTTAGCATGTGAAATGGATGATGAAAAATTAAAGAGACGTGTAGAGCGCAATTTAGCAAAAATGAATATACCTTCAACAACTTCAGATGAAGCATTTTACATTGTTGAATGTGAAAACAGCTATTCAAAAAAACAAGACGAAAAAAACAATTCTAGAAATAGAATTTTAGATATGGAAAAAAAATTAAAAAAAGTTAAATCAGGAAATTATGATAATACATAATTTCCACTTTTTAAAGCGTATGCTTCTTCTTTTGATGATTTATGCGGACCATCCAATATTTTTAAATGCATAGGATTACTCCAAACATGTTCATTACCGAATATTGAAAAGTCACAGTCACAATCCTTACAGAAAATATTTCCTTCAGCACTTCCGGTTTCATATATTCCGGTTGCAGGGAAAATTCCTCCATCAGCATATTCGTTACCTGCCCAGAAAATGGACCAATATATATTATGGCCTCCACAATAAGGACAAGTTCTCTCAAAGAGAGTTTTATAAAATGTATATCCATATTTGGATTCTTCACCAACAGCAGATGGTCTACCAACTACCAAAAGCATAGTTCCATCTTCAGAAACACCATACTTATTAAATTTAATACCTACAATAGGACCGTAAACATTGACTGTACAAGTTTTTGTGTAGTCTGTACGTAAATCCTTACAGACTATTTTATATTTTCCTTCTTTTAATTTGAAAGTAATACTTGCAACACCGTTTACATTGGTTTTTACATTATAGGTTTTACCATTTAATTTCATTTGCATTTTGGTATTCTTTGCAAGACTACCATCCTGATTCAAAAGAGTTGCAGTATATGTTGTCTCTGAATCTTCATAGGTATTTTTAGTATAAGCCCTAATGGAAGCTAATTTAACAACGACCTTAGTACTAATGGAATATTCAGTATACGGATCGTATGATACGAAATTATAAGTTCCTTTAGCTAACTTAAAATTCACACTTGCAATACCATTGGCATCTGTCTTGGCAATATTTCTAACGCCTTTGATATAAACATACACTTTTGAATTCTTAACTAATTTATCATTCTTGTAAAGTTTAACTTTAAATGTAGTTGTCTTATCTGAAAATGTTGTTACCTTACTGGCAGACATAGTAGATAAGATTGTTACAGTTCTACTTACCTTTTGACCTGTTTCAGGGTTTATTGAAAACATTTTAAAGGTAGTAGGTTTTGAAATAATAGTAATTGAAGCTACACCCTTCGAATTAGTTTTTACATCAAAATATTCTCCGTTACGATAAAATTTAACATATTTATTAGATAATAATTTCCCATTGCTTCCATAAAAGGTTGCTGAGAATTTTTTAGAACTTAAATAATGCTTTTTAACATCGGATGCAACAACTGAGCTTTTAATGACAATCCTATTGGATTTTTTATATCCGTTTGGATGAATTGCATAAATAACATGACTGCCAACTTTTAAATTGGAAGTTTCAAATATTGCATACCCTTTAGCATTAGTTTTTTTAGAATATGTTTTATCGTTAACTTTAAATTTAACTGCAGCATCTTTTAAAGGCTTGCCCTGACCATCTAAAAACTTAGCCATATATTTTGCTGTGCTTTTATAGGTTGTAGTGACATCCTTAGCTGTAATAACAGGCAATACTTTAATAGTATTCCTAATTTTGAGATTATCATAACTTGCTGTAGCCAAATAACTACCTGAATTTAAATTAATTGGAATTGATATCTTACCTGATTTATCAGTGACCTTATCATATGAAACTCCATTGATATTAATGGACACAGATGCACCTTTAACAGGTTCAAAATTTTCAAGCAAAGTCACGTCATAACTAGATCCATTTTTATAATACATCTTTACGTTATCGGCCTTTAGCTCATATAAAATTCCAATTTGACTTTTATCATCATTATCAGTAACTTCAAGATTATTATCAGCAGAAATATTTTGAACTACACCCGAAGGAGGTTCTTCATCTACTTCCCCAATAAGCATGTCATCACCAGTAGTAGTATTTTCTACTGCCGCCACTGCGGAAATTGACAACATGAAAATTAGAGTTACTAAAAATAATTTTATTTTATTATTAAACATAACGTTAACTCCATCTAACATTTGTTCGTACATTATCTTATCACACTTTTCTTATAAAAAGCTTTTGATTTTGAAAAAAAGCATAATCAAGCTTAATTTTGAAAAAATAAGTACAAAAACTATTATAAATGAAATAAAAACCTTAAAATAGTTAAAATTATTATCAAAAGACTAATTTTAATTAAAAATCAGATAAATAATATTTATAATAGTAAAAAAAAGTTATAATAATTCATTTAAGTTACAATTATAAATTAACATATAATTATTCTCAAAAATAACAAAACATAAACTTTAACAAGCCCATGATAGAAAATATTTGATTATAACTTGTTAAATAAAAAAATAAGATTAAATAATGAAGATAGAAAAAGTTTTTAAAAAACTCATTCTACAGTCACACATTTTGCTAAATTCTTAGGTTTGTCAGGGTCATGTCCCTTTTCAACAGTAATATAATATGCTATCAACTGCAACGGCACAATATAAACCAGCGGTGCAATAATCTCTTTCACATCAGCATTGATTGCAATTACATCATCCGCTTTAGCTTTTAGTGATTCATCATCAGCTGACCCGATAGCCAGTACATTTGCTCCACGAGATTTAACCTCTTCCAAATTGCTCATAGTCTTTCTGTAATTATCTCCAGGAGGAATAATAACAACTACAGGTATTCCTTCATCAATCAAAGCCAAAGGACCATGCTTTAACTCACCAGCAGCATATCCTTCACCATGAATATAGGTAATTTCCTTAAGTTTTAATGCACCCTCCAATGCTGTAGGGTAGGAATAGCCTCTTCCCAAATAGAAGAAGTCACGAGCATAATTGTATCTTTTTGAAAACTCTTCGATGAACCCAACTTCCTCAAGAGCCTCATCAATGAAATCAGGAACCTTTTCAATTTCTTTTAAAAGCTCCACATTCTTAGACAGCAATGCTGCAAATAGATAAATGGAAGTTAACTGAGCGACATATGTTTTAGTTGCTGCCACCCCAATTTCAGGGCCTGCCTGAGTCTGAATTACATATTGGGCTCTTCTTGTAATTGATGAACCTGCAACATTAACAATTCCCAAAGTCTTGGATGTCTGATTTGCCACATCCAATGCCTTGAGTGAATCTGCAGTTTCACCGGATTGAGAAATGAATATAACTAGAGTCTTATCATTTAAGGTATTGGCAGAATATTTGAACTCGGAAGCAAGAATAACATCTGTTGGAACACCAGCCAATGATTCTATTAAATATTTTCCGGTTAATGAAGCATGATAGGATGTACCACATGCAACAAAGCATATCCTTTGAATTTCATCAATATCATCAATGATTTCCTGAATATTATCCTTTTGAGTCAATGTATTTCTAACTGCTGTTGCCTGTTCATTGATTTCTTTTAACATGAAATGGTCATATCCCTCTTTTTCCGCCATTTCAGGAGTCCAGTTAATGGTATCTATTTCCTTGTTGACCACATTGTCAAATTCGTCATGAACCACAACACCATCCTTATCAAGAATTACAATTTCACCCCTTTCAGGATAAATTATGTCACGTGCATATTTTAAAATGGCCGGAGAGTCAGATGCAAGATAATAGCCTTCTTCACCTATTCCAACAATCAATGGTGAATCCTTACGTGTTGCAACAATCTTGTCCGGTTCATTTTTGCTGATTGCAGCAATCGCATAAGCTCCTTCAATAACATCAATGGTTTTCCTGACCGCATGCTCAAGGTCGAATTTTTCACCCATGAACTTTTGAATTAAATGAGGAATGACTTCTGTGTCAGTGTCTGATTTGAATACATGACCTTCAAGAGTTAATTTTTCTTTAATTTCCAAATAATTCTCAATAATACCATTGTGAACAACAGCAATACTGGCATCTTCATCAACATGAGGATGTGAATTTAATTTTGATGGATCACCGTGTGTAGCCCAACGGACATGAGCTATGCCGAAATCGCCAGGCATATCTGATAAATCTAATTTCTTGTCCACTTCTTCAATTTTACCTTTATCCTTTTTGATATGAATATTATCATCTGCAAATGTAGCAAGTCCGATTGAATCATATCCCCGGTATTCCAGCTTTGAAATACAATCAAAAAGAATCGGCGCCACATCTTTATCTTCTTTCAATATACAACCTACAATTCCACACATCTAATCACCTTGATAATCGTAAATATCTTTATAAAGGTTTACAACATCCCCAATTATTAAAATAGCTGGAGTGTTAATTTCCTTATCCGAAATGTCTCCCAATGTTCCAAATACAACATTTTCATCAGGAAGTGTTCCGCTTTCAACAGCACAAACCGGTGTGTCGGCCGAACGGTATTTCATGATTTCAGATGTATTTTCTTTTATATTTCCAATTCCCATTAAAATAATTAATGTATCGGCAGTATAATCCCAGTGAACTTGACTTTCTGCTTTTGTTGGGTCTTCATGACCTGTTACAATAGTCACTGATGTTGCTACTGCCCTGTGAGTAACCGGCAGTCCTAATGAAGTTGGTGCTCCAATAGCTGAAGTTACACCTGGAATTACTTCAAATTTGATATCATGTTCCATCAAAGCCAATATCTCTTCGCCGCCACGACCAAATACAAAAGGGTCTCCGCCTTTAAGCCTTACAACATTTTCATGATTTTGGGCTTGCTGGATAATCAGTTCATTGATTTGATCTTGTGTTTTATAATGCTCCCCTGCCTTTTTACCGACATAAATTTTTTCTGCTGTATCAGGAGCATGAGCCAATATTTCTTCATTAGCCAAATAATCATACAATACGACATCAGCTTTGTTTAATGCTTTAACTGCTTTAAGAGTTATTAAATCAGCATCTCCAGGTCCCGCACCAATTAAATAAACTACCATCTTATCACTTTATAAAAATCCTTTAAAAAAGTTTAAACCGTCATCGGAACCAAACAATTCTTCACAAGCCCTTTCAGGGTGAGGCATCATAGCGCAAACTAATCCGGACTCATCACAAACACTTGTAATGGCTTCCATTGAACCGTTAGGGTTTTTACCTTCAAACTGCAATACAATCTGGTCCTGATCTTTTAAAAGGTCAATGTCTTCAGTGTAGAACCTTCCTTCAGCATGAGCAATAGGAAGAGCGATTGTTTGGTTATTTTTGAATGCTTTGGTGAAAGGAGTTCTGTTGGTTGCCACTTTCAAGTCAACCCATTCGCAGTTAAATTTAGGATATTCATTTGTGATGAAAATTCCTGGAACAAGGCCTATTTCACCTAAAATCTGTGCTCCATTACATATTCCCAAAACTGGTTTTTCTTCTTTAACCAATTCTTTGATTCCATCAATTACAGGTGTGATAGAAGCCATTGCACCTGCTCTTAAGTAATCCCCATAAGAAAATCCTCCAGGAATCACAATACCGTCAAAATCAGTTAATTTTTCCTCGCTCCACCAGATGTATTCTGGAGTAAGGCCAGCCAATTCAATAGCCTGTGCAACATCCCTGTCACAGTTGGTTCCCGGAAATCTAATTACTCCGATTTTCATTTAAATCCCTCTATTTACCACATGACATGTTTTGTGGAATAACATTAATTTTATAATCATGAATTACAGGATTACAGAGCAGTCTTTCACACATGTCAGTGACGTTATCTCTGATTGCTTCCCTGTCTTCACCTTCCATTTGGAATTTGATGATTTCAACAGTTTTTACATTGTTTACATCATAACCAAGTAATTCAAGAGATCTTTCAATAGTTGTTGCTTCAGGGTTCAACATTCCGCTTTTAAGAGAAATTTTTACTTCAATATCAAATAACATCTAAATCACCTTTTCGTCATCAGGAATAATTCTATTATACACTTCAATGTAAGCATCCATAACTTCGTCATCTTTTCCTTTTCTAAACAGTTCCTTATCAAGCATTTCCAATGTTTCACTATCCCATAATCTGCATCCGTCAGGAGAAATCTCATCACCTAAAAGAATGTTTCCATCCTTATCCTTACCGAATTCAACCTTGTAGTCAACCAGAATAATTCCTGCATCTGCAAAGAATTTGGTTAAAACTTCATTGATTTTTAAGGCTTTTTGGGTTAGGATATCGATTTCCTCTTGGGTTGCTATTCCCAATGCTTTGATAATGGAATCATTTAACATAGGGTCATGGTATTCATCATCCTTGAAATCCATTTGAACAATTGGAGGTTCTAATTTAGTACCATCTGCAATTGGATATTTGCGAACCAGACTGCCTGTAGCAATGTTTCTTACAATCACTTCAATTGGAATCATTTCAAGCCTTTTTGCAAGCATGACATTAGGTTCAGGCAAGTCAATGAATTGGGTTTCAACGCCGTTTTCTTCCAATACTTTAAATATTTTAGTGGAGATCACTGCATTGTAAGCTCCCTTATTGTTCATTACCTCTTTTCTTTCACCATCACCAGCAGTCATATCATCTCTAAACTCGATAATGACCTGATTTTCGTTATCGGTAGTAAATACACTTTTTACTTTTCCGCCATTAATTAACTCTTTTTTGTCCATGATATCAACAAAATTATTAAATTATTATATTATAATTATCGATAAATTTTTCATCACCATCATTCTGGCCGAATTTCATTCCGTTCAAATTTCCGTTAGGAAGTTTTGACATTATGATTACCGGAAATTCATCATTTGGCCTTATATACATTTGATGAGTAACGTTTTGACGTGTAGTAACCTCTATTTTATAATCATTGCCATCCATTGTCAAGTTTCCATCCAAAAAGACTTCATTGAATGGATGATTTAAAAGATAATCGGGAAGATTATCTTCAATATTAAAATAATCAAGCAAATCCTTTAATATCAATCGAAATCCCCTTTATTCAATTTTGCCTGATCAGAGTCATAAGAAGAACCTATCAGTTCGCCCGTATTAGAATCATATTGACGGAATCCTCCATCACTATAGGATACTTCCTTATAGGAGCCTCCACCTGCCTGACCGTTTTCCTTAATTTGTTCTTTTACAACATCAGAAGATCCACTATTACTTACTTTATCTACAACCTTATTCAAAGCAGAGCCCCCACCATCAGAGTCTAAAAACTTATATGCTACAGCACCGCTGCCGATGACAAGTATCGCTGCAATAACCAATATTGCTATTATAAAGCCTTTCATATTTTCACCTCTAAAAAAAATATTTCGCTAATAAGTATGAACAAAAGTTATAAAAATACTTTTCTATAATATATATTATTATGGATATGAAAAATACCACAATACTTCTCATGTTTTTATTATGCATAATAGGTCTGATTGCTGGAGTTTACTATAACGAATCAAGCGACAGCACTGCAACATTTAACAAGTATGAAGAAGTAGTTCATGAAGATCCAAATGGAACCATTACCATCCAATTGGAAGTGAAGCAAAACGAAAACGCTTTAAATAAATTCTTTACCTGAAAAATCTATTTTTAAAAAATTAGAAAAGAATATAGAGTTAATTATAATCTATACTCTTTCTTCAGTATCATCCCATTCAGGATTTTTAGCAGGCATAATAGTGAAAATGCCTGTCGCAATTAAAAGCAGCAAAGCAGTAACGATTGTAAAGTTAAGCTGATCTATAGTTCCTGCATTGATAACATCAATGAGTCCTCCAATCCAGATGATTGAAATGAAAATCGGAAGGATATACTTAACAATTACCAGCCACCATTTGCCCACTTTGATTGTTTTAGACCTTGAATTGAGAAAATCAATGAGCTTTTCAGCTTTGAATATCCATGCAAATATTATGCACTCTAAAATCACACCGAAAAGGAGTGCAATTTGATTGATGAATGTATCTACAAATCCAAGCAGTTCTCCCCCGTAAGCGGTAGCGTAAATCATTGACATTGCCGCACCAACTATTACCAGTATTGTCATTGTCCTGGACCTTGTAAGGCCAAACTTGTTTTGAATGGAAAATGACAACGGTTCGATTGTTGATAAAATGCTTGTAAGTCCTGCAAGATAAACTGTCAAAAAGAACAATGGTCCTAAAACGTAAGCCCACTGACCCAATACATTAAATACTGTAGGATAGACTACAAATACAAGACCGGTTCCCTGAGTTACAAGGTCCGCTACAGCTGTTCCGGACTGAAGTGACATGTATCCTAAAATTGAGAAAACCCCTAAAGCGGCGAAGTTTTCAAAAAGTGAATTAGCAAGAGCAATTGAGATTGTATTTGTAATCAAATCAGCATCATCGCTTGTATAGCTTGCATATGTAAATGCTATTGACATTCCCAGGCTTAATGAAAATACAATCTGTCCGAATGCAGCCATCCATATTTCAAAGTGTGTTAAAAGTGACCAGTCAGGGTTGAAGAGTTCCGCAAGACCTATTGAAGCACCAGGCAAAGTCAATGAAAACCCAACAATAATTACCATAATGATAAAGAGTGCAGGTACCAAAACTTTTGAAACCTTACCCAAACCTTCTTCCAAATCCCTGTGAGATATAAACCAAATGATTACCCAACCGATAAGCATTGCAACAGCAATGATTGGAATGAAATGGGTCAAACCGGACATTGATTCTGATGATTGAAGAAGAGTGGTTGCAAAGAAAGTGTCCGGGTTTGCGCCCCAACCCTTGGTGAAACTCAAAATCATGTAAATTCCATCCCAGCCAAGAATAGCTGAGTAATAAATCATAATCATAAAAACAGCAACCGGCAAAAGCCAGCCTAAATATTCCCAATTGGAGTGAATCTTCCTAATCGCCTTTGGAAAGGAAGACTTAAAATTATATCCGACACCATACTCCAAAATCAAAAATGGAATTCCCATCAAAAGAATAGCCACAATATAAGGGATATAAAATGCTCCCCCACCATTAGAGTAAAGTACATACGGATATCTCCAAATGTTTCCAAGTCCAACGGCAGAACCAATCATTGCAAGGATGAATGAAAGGTTGCTGCCCCATTCATTTTTATCTGCCATAATTTCCAATTTCCTATATTTATACTAAATAACTTTATAGTTAAAAGGTTAAATAGGTTTAGATTTAAGAAAAAATGAAAATTATTAAGAAAAATAGTAAAATACCGAATAAAATAAGATTAAAAAATATAAATTTTATAAATGTTAAAAATAAATTTCAAAAATTATGAAAAAATTAATCTTCATCATTTATGGACTTGTCAAGCTGTTCAGCAGATGAGCCGACAGATATCTTTTCCAAAACGGATGAACCGTAATAAGGCAAGATCACCAGACCGATAATTGTAGCCATCCAAAAGGAAATCAGCCTTTCAATCAATGTTACAGGTCCTGCAAGTGAAAGTGAAATACCTGCTTTTGAGTAAAAACCAATCATTATACCGTCAACTGCTCCAAGACCTCCAGGAAGAAGCGGAATCATACCTACAAGAGAAGCAATAATGAATACTTCACCTATGACAATCACATTCAGGGAAGCTCCGAATGCCAAAAATACAATATATACCCTTAAAATCTCAAAAACCCAAATCAAAAAGGACAATGGAATTGTATAATACAAAAGCTTCTTGTTTAAAAGCAGCATAGACATGGTTTTCTGAAAACCGAAGATGTTGTCATGAATGCTTTTTTCCAAATCCTCGGAACTTTTCTTATAGAATCTGTTGACGATTCTGAAAATGAATTTCTCAAGACGGCTTCCAAAACCGGGATTTATGCACAGATAAATAAGAATTCCCAAAACCACAAGAATTCCGATTACTGACAATACCAATACGACAACCAGCCATGTTGGAATCTCAAAGTACAAATCCAAAACCCTATCTGCCACAACCCCCGCAAAGGTGTCCTTTAAGTCATAACCCGCTTCACGGGATAAAATGTAAGCCCTTACAGGTTCACCGCCTCCACGACCGGAAGGAGTGATGTTGTTGACCGCAAGTCCAACCATCATCATAGGAAGCAGACTTCTGAAACTGGACCTGATATTCACTGAATCATTGACCAGTTTCCAACGCAAAGTGTATAAAAAATAAGTGAATATCTGTATACCGATAGCTAGTGCTATCAAAGCTAAGTTAGCTGTTTTTAAAGCATCCAGAATATTTTCAATTCCAATGAAATAAAACATCACTATTAAAATTAAAAAACTAACTATGATGAAAATAGCAGATTTTTTATCCATATAATAAGTTATCTGATATTCCTATAAATAATATTCGTTTTATGAAGGTCATTTTTCATTTCCGTAATAATATAATGACACCTCACCACTCTGATATAGCTTGGTGTAAGGATGACCAGCAGTATTATTGTAATTTGCAATATAATAGGTAATATTATTGTCCTTTAATTCATCTGTAAAATTGTTTTCTTTTGAAATTTTTTCAACAGGCAGAATATCCTTTTTCAATAAAAATGACATGTCCTCTCCACGATCAGCCCAGATTGCCTTATTCATATATTGAGAGTCATGTTCCATCAGCCAATTGCACACATCCTTTTCTTCAGACGAAGCGGTCATGAAATTGTCATGCATTTGATTATCATAGGTATGAGGAGAATTTGAAAGTGCATAAACTCCAGAACACAGTAAAATAACACATACCAATGCAATAGGAGCGACAGTCTTGATTTTATCCATATATTTTACATTTTTGAGCACGTCAAATATCAAATCAAGAGACAAGATTATTGAATATGCAAAGAAAGGCAGCATCGGTATGAAGTACCTGTCCACTTTGATGCTGTAATAGGTAAAAAAGATGAAATTAACCATAAACCAATAAAGCATTACAAAATCCAAAGTAAAATAATCCATTTTTGTCTTGTTTAATATATAATATAAAGCCAAAAAAGCAATTGAAGCAATGATTTCAGAGTAAACAACTGATATCTTTGTATATGCTGCTGAAAATACTATCAAACATATTAAAATCACCAAAAGTTTTAATTTTTTATTTTCCTGCTTTAAGATTGCCCTATTTTCCTTGTTGAACAGTTTTTTCACATATAAAATAAATCCAATAGCTAAAATTACTAAAAACAGGTTGGATATTGGTGAAGGTTTACCTCCAGCCCATCTCATTTCAGATATTAAATAAACTCCAGGTTTTAAGGAATAAGGTATGAATTTACCGCTTCCAAGATAAATCGGAATGTTATTGACATAATATGTGAAGTAATGCAGTACTTTTGATGTGTTTTGAGCCTGTGATATTCCTTGTCCCTGAGATACGAAAAACAAGCTGATATCCAAATAATAGTAAATTCCTATAAAAATTGCAAAGACAAGTCCTCCAGAACAGATTGCTATGATAATGTGCTTTAAATTCTCTTTAATGTATTCCAAAGGATTTTCAACAAGCAAGTATTGAATCAATAAAACTGGAACCATTAAAATGCAAGTATATCTTGTAAAAAATCCAAGACCAACCAATGCAAAGGCAAGATATGAGAATTTCGGATTCCTTTTAAATGACAATCTCATGAAATAAACAGCCCAAATCGACACACACATCCCCGGAATATCAATCATTCCTTTTGTAACCCAAACTAAAATCAAAGGAAATGTTGCTAGAATCATGGATCCGGTAAAGCTTAAAACTTCGCTGAATCTTAATCTGAATAAGAAATAGATTCCTATTCCGGACAATATGTAAAATACGCTGCTTACAACAAGTATTGTAAAATCAGATATGAATCCCATCCTGAAGAACAATGATGTCAACATGGGAATGAAAGGAGACAAGCCCCTAGTGGCATTAAATCCAGTATCATAGCCTGCATAAAATAGAGCATTATTTAAATAGAAAAAAACATCCCTTACATAATAAACTCCTGCTTTTCCATCGATATTAAGCAATAATAATGTGATACTGACTAATATTACAGTTAAAGCTGAAATTGCAATTATGTCATTTTTATGCTGTTTAAAATCCATAAATATCTCCACAATAACCTAAAATTGAAAAATCTTAACATCTCTCATCAAGCAAGATACTTTAAAATCACTATACAAATATTTGAACTCAAAGCAATTTAAAGTTATCTATAAAGACAATAGTTGCCCATAATCTGTTAAAAACTATGCAAAACAACATGATTAAGTGGTGCAATGAATCTATGTTAAAATCAAGTTTCTATTTATTATTCCTTTTCGAAAATTCATATTTGATTTGAGGGAATAACGATTGAGAATCTAAAACCGATTACATAAATCAATGGAATTTTACGGTCACTGATTAAAATAGGTTTTTCCTTAACTTTTAACTGATTTTTTTTAATATATACATTGATTAGTCTTTCAGACAAAAATCCTAAAATTCTTCTTTGGTTTTCAGGATACTTTTCAAAATCAATTTCGGACTCCATCTTTTTTAAAATATCAAATACCCATTCAAAATAGTCATCGGCCAATTCCTTTCTACAGATGAACATGTTAAACCAGTAACATGTCTTTTCATTTAACATTTCATCATAATAGGGAAGATAGTCAGGATAATCTTTTTCTAAAATATTTCTTAATTTGCAATAATCTTCAATATAAGGACCATAATCAAGATATTTCCTTGTCTTTTTAATGTCATCGACATTTGTCATGCCCATGCGAACCCTATTCGGCATAATGATGTCGTGATCCTTTAGAATTTCCTCAATGTCATTTCTTTCTAGTATCTTCAAGGAAATGTTTTTGGCAAAATATCTTCTGTAATGGCAAAATCCAATGATGTCTGCATCTGAATTTTTCCATGCCCAATATTCACCGGTCATTTCAGCATAATATTTGTTTAAATCAGAGATATTGTCTCCAGAGTCATCTCTCAAATATCCAAAATCATCATTGTAATTAATACTTCCATTTAATAATGGCAAATACATTTCATCGATAGGGCAATCAAATTTTTTATGAGTTAAAACATAAATAGAAACATTATTAGAATTATCAGACTTTATTGAATCAATCGAGTTATTCTCGTTTATCATAAATAATCATCATTCCATTTAAATTTAGTTCATCACTAGGGAATACCATTTTTTCACCATCGAATACCATATGAATTAATGCATTTTCAATATCCTCAAAATCATTGACAGATATATCTTCAGAAATATTTTTCATTTTTCTAGCAAATGAACCCATAATATCTTCAGGAGCAGTAATATTTAGTAATCCTTCACCATAGTATTTTTCAATAGCATCGACAGTATTTTTGGCAGCATCGCCTTGACCATATGGATTTGGTGCATTTTTCATTTTATCTGCAAAACCATCATCATTTAAAATTTTACGGGAATTATCTAAAATAGCTTTTTTATCTGAACCAACTAAAATATTTCCACCAGCAGTTACAGTTTCTGGCCTTTCAGTATTATATCTTAATGTCAATGCAGGCACATTGAGAGTTATTGCTTCTTCTTGAAGACCACCAGAATCTGTTAAAATTAATGTTGATTTTGAAGTCAAAAGTAAGAAATCCAAATATCCTATTGGTTTAATAATATGAACATGTTCCAGATTATTTAATTCATCGAATAATCCAAAATTTTCAAGAGTATTTTTAGTACGTGGATGTATTGGGAAAATAATGTTCATTTCTTCCAATTCTTTTAAAGCATCAACAATATTCTTCACTCTGCTTTTTACATCAACATTTTCAGCCCTATGCATTGTTAATGTTAAAATATTTTCCATATTCTCAATATTCAAATCTTTTAGAGAATTCTCACCAAACCCTCTTTTTTCAGCTATTTTTAAATGTCTAAAACAAGCATCAACAACAGTATTTCCAGTTATGATTAAATTTTTTCTAGAAAACCCTTCAGCTAACAGATTAATTGCTGATTCTTCAGTAGGGATAAAATACATTGCAGAGCAGATATCTGCAACCTTCCTATTAATCTCCTCAGGCATTGTTAAATCAAATGATCTGAGGCCTGCTTCAACATGACCCACAGCAATATGTAATTTAGCTGCAACAAGAGCACCTGCAAGTACTGCATTAGTATCTCCTTGAACAAGCACAATATCTGGATTTTCTTTTAGCATGATTTCTTCAATACCCTCCATCATATTTCCAGTTTGCTTACCATGACTGCCGGAACCAACATGAATATTATAATCAGGAGCAGGAATTTCTAAATCTCTAAAAAAGTTATCAGACATCTCTTTATCATAATGTTGTCCAGTATGTAGAACAACCTGATTAATTCCTCTTTGATTGATTTCAGCAATGATGGGTGCCATCTTAATAATTTCGGGTCTTGTACCTATAATACTCATTATTTTCATCCTATCCACAACCATTATTTTAATAAATAATACACTTATTAAAAATTCCAATGAATTCTAGTGTTTTAAATTGTTAATCTGAAACTTATACACTACCAACGTTAATCATTTAATATTGGGTTGAAATTAAAAATGAAACTTTACGCATCATCTTACGTAAAACCGGACTATCATAAACACGACCCAATATTTCAGAAATAAAAGCTGCAATAGAATAGTGTTCATTTGCAATAAAATAATTTAAAATTTTAAAATGAATTACATCAAAATCTTTAATATTTAACTCCTTTTCCAGTTCATGGATTTCTTTAAAGAAAATTTTTCTTTTATTCCATGAAATTCCCGGCATTAAAGTATAAGCTTGATAAATTAAAACTCTCATTTCATCATAAACAACAAATAAATTATTTTCAGCATGGTATTTTTTTAATAAATTATACATTAAATAAACTGCATTTATTCTGGATTTAAATTTTTCTTCATCGCGAATATTTGTTATTGAAGTTTTTTCATCAGTGTCTCTTAATTTATTATAATACCCATAATATTCAATGAATACAATTTTTTTAGCATTAAATATTGTTTCTAAAGTAAAATATCCATCTTCCCCTAATTCATTAGGACATTCAAGATGATGATTCAATACAAATTGTTTATCATATATTCCAGCACACATTCCTGGACGGTAATATTTATGATAATTAATTATATTATCTTTATTATCATCAAAAACATATTCTTTTTCTTCTTTTAAAAAATTATGAGATGTTTTAGATAATTTATCTCCCGCAACAAAGGTCCAATGTGAATAAACTAAATCAGCACCTGTTTCGACAATCTTATTATAATATACTTCACAGGCATCTTTTTCCCATTCATCATCAGGATCAATGAACATTAAATACTTTGATGAAGCTTGTTTTATTCCTACATTTCTAGGAATTCCCGCTCCACCATTATTTTTCTCTAAAAAGATTCCTTTACAATTATCATATTTATTAGTATATTCATTAATTATTTGCCTAGTATTATCCGTAGAACAATCATCAACTATTATTACTTCAATATTTTCAAAACCAATTGTTTGATTAATTATAGAATCCATTGCAGTATCTAAACAGTCATCAACATTAAAAGCAGGAATTATCATTGTTAAATAATACATATATTATCTCCAATATGATATCTAATAATAATTTGGTATATAATAATATAATATTTATATCTTTTTATAAAGATAAATTTGAACTATTTATGCCTACAAATTTAAGTAAAATATTTTTAGAATTTTAATCAATTTTGTTTAGCTTTTTCAAATTCCATTTCCATTTCTTTAACCGCATTTTTATTAATTACATTTTTAACTAAAAAATATGGTGTCAAACCTAAAATAAAATCACCAATTTTATTTTCAGATAATTTTTGGAATAATCTTTGTTTGCCATTAAAGTTTGCAGTATAATCAATAACAGATTCAAAATTCGCTAATTTGGCATAATGTTTGTATACTTCTGCATAAGGATGTTTTTCATTTTGCCATGGCCTAAAAAAGTCTGCTGCACAAAAATGTAAAAATATGGGATTTTCTCTAGCATCATCCATGATTTCTTTAGAGTAATATTCATTATCAATACAAGAAAACTTTTTGGACACCTTATAAGACATGTACTGGAAATATCCTTGAAGATTATATCTAGGCGAAATAATTTTAATTTTATTTTTAAATGTATTGTTGATTATTCCTTGATCGTGTTGGTAAAATCTATTTTGATTATTCATTATAAATTCTATGAATTTATCTTCAACATTATCTTCACGCCATTTCTTTAAATTAATACATAGCATACCTGCATTAATATAGTTATCTTCTTCAGAAATGCCCAACATTTCTTGAATTGTAGTATTGCAACAGTCCAATATCGCAGCACAATAATAATCGGAGATATCCTCATTCCATAAATGTTTTAATGAATCAACATTGAGAATATCACAGTCAATATATATTATTTTATCAATATTATTTGGAATTAAACTTGAAATAAATAATCTTGAATAAGTAGTGAATGAAGAAATATTGTCTCTTTCAAGAGAAACTATCTTAGAATTTAAATTTTCAATATTTTTTGTTTTTATAAACGATACATGACAATCATATTTATTTAATCTATTGTTTATTTTTTCAATGTTTTGATTAGTAATGCCATCATTCAAAATAAATACATTTATCTCTTCAAAGTCATTTTGATTATTCTCTAAAACTGACACTATTGATATAGTTAATAAAGGAACATAATTATCATCAGAAGCTAATACTATATTCATTTGTTATCACCTAACACAAATAATGTTTATTAATCATAATTTTTAAAAGTTTTTAATCAAAAAACCGATATCTTAAGAATTTAATTTTTTCATATGGTTAAACAATTCTAATATCAAAGACATATGGAATGGTTCTTTTTGAGATTGAGAAAATCATGATAAAAATTATATATTGGTTAATTTATAATTAATTAATAAATTATATTGATTAAAGAAGATACCATGAATCAAATTCGTACAATATTCAACAATATGGGCTGGTTAATGATTTCACAGATTGTCGCTTCTGTTTGTGGATTTATTTGGACCGTTTTAATGGCCAGGTATCTTGGAGTTGAAAAATACGGTCTTTTTGGTTTTGCAACATCTTTAACTGGTATTTTAGCAATTACTGTGGATTTAGGCATTAGCACTCATATTGTAAGACATATTGCAACAGATTATGATTCTGCTCCCACTTATTTGGGTAATGCCATTCCCTTGAAAAGTATTTTTGCAATTGGAACACTTATTTTAACATTAATTGTACTAATACTTATGAAATCAGATGAACTTACCATAACTGTCACATTACTTTTTACACTTGAGATGATTATTAGATCATTTATTGGATTATTTAATGGTTCTTTCCAAGCATTTGAAAAGGGAAAATATCAGGGAATTGCCAATACTGCATTACATCTAATTTTATTGGCATTTATTTTGATTACAATATTCAGTGATTGGGGGATTATTGGAATTGCACTTTCCTACATACTGGCCAATGCCATTATTATGGCTTATATGTATTATATCCTTGAAAAAAATGTCTCCAAACCAAAATTTGACTTGGATATAGAGTTTTGTAAAAAAATCACAAGATATTCCTTGCCTTTTGCAGTAACTAGTTTGTTATATATCATCTATTATTCAATTGACGTGGTCATGCTTCAAAATATGATTGGAAATTATGCTACTGGTATTTATAATGCCACATATAAATTAATTTCAGTTTTAACATTATTTTATTCTGTTTATACTGCAGTCATCTTTCCAGTTATGAGTAGATTTTTCAAAGATGATGAATCAATGCTTTTAATAAGTTTTGAAAAATCAATAAAATATTTAATGCTTGTAATAATCCCTATTGCTGTTGCAACAATGTTTTACTCATTAGACATAATACAACTTATTTATGGAAATAAATATGACCCCTCATCATCGGTTTTATCTATTCTAATTTGGACCGTCTGTTTATTATTCATTAGTGGAGCCTGTAATACACTGCTGAATGCATCACACAAAGAAGTTGCCGTGACAAAAATTTACACCATAGCCGCAATATTTAATATTATTTTAAACTTATTTATGATACCTTACTTATCATATAACGGTGCAGCAATAACAACTGTTTTGAGTGATATCCTAATTGTTATAATAGAGTGTTATGTGATTTATAAACTTGGCCATAGACCAAATAAAAAACTATATTTGGATTTAGGAAAAATAATTGTCGGGTCTGTAGTTTTAGGAATTACACTTTACTGTCTAAACCTGAACATGTGGGTTGCAATACCTGTTGGAATAATAATTTATTTCATAACCCTTGTTGTTATAAAATTATTTGATGACGATGACAAATATATTATTAAGGAAATTTTAGGTAAAAACTAATAATTAAATCAAAAAACACGATGCTTATTTAAATTATTAAAAAGAGAGGACACTATGCAAGAATATGATAAAAATACTTTAAAACATCTACAAGAAGTGCAATTAATGATTTTAAAAGATTTTATAGACATCTGTGAAAAACACGATTTAGAATATTGTGCCTATGGAGGAACTGTAATCGGTGCTATACGCCATGAAGGATTTATTCCCTGGGATGATGATATTGATGTGCTGATGTTAAGAGAAGATTACGAAAAATTTTTAAAAATTATGGATGAAATGCAATCCGAAAAATATGAATTATTGAACATAGATAAATACGAGGATTACCATTACATGTTTTCCAAATTGTCCTTAAAAGGAACAAAATTTAAAAACCATTGGTGTTTGAAAAAATCGTTTAATGTTGGAATTAACATTGACATATTTATATTCGATTATATTGCTTCAGATAACTTCATGTTTAAGATTTTTAAAAAAAGAGTTAAGATTTTAAAAAAAATAGGATATATACTGGAAATTATCCAAAATGACTATTACAACTCAACATATAAAAAAATAATTATTTACTGCATAAAATTTATTTTCTCTTTATTAAACATCAATAATAAGACTTATAAAAAATTCTACAAAAATTTACTAAGCAAATTACCTAATAAATCAAATTCATTAGTTTACGACTTAGCTGCAATATCTTATGATGAACCTCTTAGTATAGATACAATAATGCCTCCAAAAAAAGCCAAATTTGAATCAATTGAAATCAACATTCTTAACGACTATGATACTTATCTAAAGATTAATTTTGGTAATTATATGGAGATCCCGCCAAAAGACAAACAGATAAATCATTCCCCGCTCGAACTTGATTTTGGGAAATATTAATATAATGGAACTTGAAGTCAAGTAGTTCGAAAAAGTTAATAATACCTTAAATAAATATGATTATTATAATAAAATATATTGGTGTTTAATTTGACAAGGCTGTATGGTGAGAAAGAAGATATAAACAAAGAGAATGTAAAGGAATTCTTCGATAAAAGAGCAGATAAAGAAGTTGAGAGTTTAATGACAATCACTTCCTTTCAGGATAAGGAAAATTTAGACCAAAGACAAATTGAAGAATCAGAAATATTATTGGAAAATATTGACCTGACCGGCAAAAAGATTATTGAGATTGGTTGTGGACTTGGAAGATGGGCAGAAGTATTTCACGACAAATGTGAATGTTATCTTGGCCTGGACTATGCTGAAAATCTTATAAAACTAGCCAATGAATACTACAATTATGAGAACTGCGAATTTCAAGTAATGTCCGCACTAGACGTCAACACTGACAAACTGCTTATACAACCTCCTTTTGACATCATCTTCATAGCGGGTGTTTTAATTTATCTTAACGATGAAGACATTTTAAAGATGATTAAAGAAATTAATAAAATAGCTTCAAAAGATAAAATAATATATATTCGTGAAACAATTTCAGTAATGGACAGGAGATTGACACTAAAAGACTTTTATTCACAAGACTTGGATGCCGAATATAATGCCATTTACAGAACAAAAGACGAATTATTAGAATTTTTTAAAGGATTTGAAGATATAACTGATATCAAAAGCGATAAAATTCATGAGACTTTAAATAAACATGATGAAACCGGTTATAGATACTTTATTTTAAAATAGGAGGAATTATAATGAAAATTAAACATGCAGTTATCTGTGCAGCAGGACTGGGATCCAGATTAGGCAAAAATATGCCCAAGACATTAGTCAATATCACTGAAGATAAACGAATTATAGACCACCAATTGGAGTTGGTTGAAGATTTTGAACTTGTTTCCATCGTTGTTGGTTATAAATGTAAAGATGTGGTCGATTATGTTAAGGACAAAAGAGAAGACATAAGAATCATACATAACCCAGGTTTTGAAAATAATTCAACCGCATTTTCAATAGACTTGGCAACCAAAGATATAAATGAACCTTACGTTTCAATAGATGGGGACTTGTTAATTAATAAAGAAGAATTTGATAATTTCGTTAACTCCTTTGATGGCGAAACTCTTCTTGGAATAACTCCCTCTAAAACCGAAGACGGAGTTTATGTCCACTTAAATGAAAATCAGGAAGTAATCTCCTTTCAAAGACAACCGAAAACTGATTTTGAATGGGCAAATATCGCCTGCATAAATAAACCAGTCATAATTGACAAGGATGAAGACTACGTTTATCCCCAATTCATAAAACATTTACCTTTAAAATCATTCATAATCGAACATCTCTACGAAGTGGACACACCTGGAGATTATGAAGTTGCATTAGCTAATTTAGATAAATTATAACAAGATTAATTGAAACTTATATTAATAATTGAAGATTGAAGGTTATGATTTTAATTTCATATATTAAAAAATGAAGATATGTAACAAATAATTTTAATTGTGGTTTTAAACTTATAAAAACAAATACTATTCCTTAAATCATGTTTTTCTACAAAGTTTTAAATATCACATAATTATTACATTATATAAATTAAATTTTTTGATTAAAAATAAATAATTCAAATTATATGTTTAAAATAAAATTAATTAAAAACTAAGTGATAATGTTGATTGATGAATCAAAGAATAGAGAAAAATTAAAATTTACTGAAATTAAAAAATTATCTAAAAATATTGAGTTTAAAATTAAAGAATTCTAGATTGGTGAACTTCAATTTTATCGATATAGAATGGATAAAATATTAAAAGAATATGCTAATTTTCCACAGGATAATAAAATTCATACTATTCTTGAATATGGAATTATTTATACTGACCTCTGTTACGGAGCATATAGAGCTCATGAATATGTACCTACTATAGTAACATCAAAATAGAGTAAGTGTTCTAGAAAAATAAAAATATTATAATGGAGCATATGCAATTGGCCCATATATCCATTATGCAAAATCTTTATTATCCAAAGAAATCATTAAAAAGTGAAAAAGAAAGATTTGGAAAAACATTCTTAGTTTTTCCAAGTCATTCTATTGAAAGTTTAGTTACAGATTTTAAACTTGAGCCTTTTTAGATGAAATTGACACAATATCCGAAGATTTTTACTCTGTGAGAATATGTATATACTATCAAGATATTACATTAAACAGATTCAAAGAATATCAAAAAAGAAGTATGAAGTTGTAACTGCAGGACATTATTATGACTATAATTTTTTACCTAGATTACGGAGTATTATCGAAACTTCAGACATCACTATGTCAAATAACCTTGGAAGCCATTTAGGGCAGTGTATTTATTTAAATAAACATTTTTAGTCATATAATCAATGATATTAAACAGTTGGTGAAAAAAATGGTGAAAATGTTGGAGATATGATTAATAATGAAAAAATATTCAAAAAAAACAAAGAAAATAATGAAAATATAATAATATCTGAGTCATTCAATCACAAAAAACTGAATACCCTATACAAAACAGATGATAAAAACCTATGAAAAATACAAATCATCAACCATTGCAATCACAGAAGTCTCAAATGTAATAAAAAACAGAGCAATCGAAGGAAATAAAATTGAAAACGCCTACAATATTACAAACATCACTGAAAGGCTTCAAAACGGAACCCCTCCCATCCAATCTTATGGCCATTGGTCACTGAATCCACATACCAGCCATATTTGATAAAATTTGTGAAACTGAAGATGGCATCAACCGTGAAATCCATCTCACCAATGCACTCTTAAAACTGGATTCAATGTATGGCGTTGTCTTTGAAGGCGAAACCTATTATCTGAAAACCGACTTGAATGGCTCAAGGCATCAATCGAATTCAGCATTGACGATAAGGATTTGAGGGTTATAATCAATATATGAAAAGTTACATTTAAAAGATTCCAAAAGAGTTAATCTTCTTAAATCTCTAATTTTAAGGAATTTAAAATTATAATTCATGCATTTTATCTATTCCCTACTTGATTCTTTAAAAATAATAACATTAAGACTCATTCAGAATTTTCAATCATTTAACATTATAGTGCATTTAAAATGAATTTATGTATTAATTGTAATGAAAATCAAACTCAATTAGATTAACAAAAAATTTGAAAGAACTCCAAAGTTACCAAGATAATATTTATAAAATACGATAGATATAATTTACATAAGAGCAATACAAAAAAATAATAATAGAATAGGTGAATATCTTGTTTAAAAAAGTTTCATATTTTAATAGATTATTTTAAATATATTGAGAATCCTTTTGAAGCATTGAAATTTAAATTCGGTTTAACTAATACTTGTGATTTAAAAATTAAAAACAGCAATTATCCTCTTACATTATATCATGTTGATTCCATTAATAAATTAATGAATTATATACCTATACTATTAACTGAAAAAGTAGATGAGTTTTTAAAATATATTGACAACATTGATAAAGATAAAGAGTATGTAGTAATCAATGACATTAATTTCATAAATGTTCACAATTCCAATTTTATTAAAAATAAGAAGAATGATTATAATGTGCATTTAGAAGAATTTTTTACAGATGATGAATGGAACATGATTGATTTTGAAGGAAGGCACATTATTGATATTGGAGGGAATGTTGGAGATACTCCATTATATTTTGCCAGTAAAGGAGCAGAAGTAATTAGTTTTGAACCTGTTAAGCATTTACATGAACTCGCTGAAAAAAATGTGGAAATTAATACACGTTATTCAGATAAAATTACTTTAGTCAATAAAGGTGTTGGAGGAAAAAGAGGATTTTTAACTTTCGAATCAACATCTGTTAAAGGATATGCTAATGAAGAGTCCTATGAAATGGAAATTATCTCAATGGAAGATTTATTAAATGAGTATGAATTTACACCAGACATTTTAAAAATGGATTGTGAAGGATGTGAATTTGAAATAATCCTTAATGATGACCTAACCATGTTTAATGACATTATCTTTGAACATCACTCCAAAATTACTGGAAAAGATTACAAACCACTTATAACAAAATTAAAAAATGAAGGATTTAAAGTAGATACATACCCAATTAGTGCAAGCATCTTCCCCTTCGAAGATATTGGAATAATACACGCATATAAATGAAATTTATTTATGATTAAACAGGAGTTGAGTAAAAACTATATTTAAAAATATGAGTTAGCTACTCATCTCATAAATAATTACTAGTGTTTGTGGATGTATTTGGGCAATTCTCATGGCGAGATATCTTGGAGTTAGTGATTATGGTATTTTAGGATTTGCAATATCTTTTACTGCGATTTTAGGAATTCTTGACGATATGGGAATCCATACTCATATTGTTCGTCATATTTTCAACTGATAAGGATTCCGCTCCTAAATACGTAGGTAATGCATTACCTTTGAAAGTAATCTTTGCATCATTGAAAACCATTTTATCAATAATTATCATAATTATACTTGGGTGTAATGAACTCACAATAATAATTACACTGCTTTTTACTCTTGAAATGATTTTTAAATCATTTATTAATTGTATATTTGGATCTTTTCAAGCATTTGAAATGGGAAAATATCATGGTATTGGAAATACAATAATGAACATAACTACATTATTATTCATTTTAGTTATACTGATTTAGGAATATTTGGAATAACTATTTCTTATATTCTAGCAAATTTAATCGCTTTTATTTATTTATACTATGCTTTAAACAAACATATTTTTAAACCAAAATTGAATTAGATATTGAATTTGTAAAAGAATTACATTATTATTCCTCCCTTTTGCAGCAGCAGGAATATTATACACAATATATTATTCAATTGATGTTATAATGCTTGAAAATATAGTTGGTAGCTATCCAACAGGGATTTAAAATGCAACATACAAATTGATTTCTGTTTTAACATTATTTTATTCCGCATACATAACAGTTATTTTCCCAGTAATGAGTAAATTTTTCAAAAATAATGCGAATCTGCTTTTGATTAGTTTTGAAAAATCAATTAAATATTTAATGATTATAATGATTCCAATAGCTGTTGCAACAATGTTTTATTCATTATACATCATCCAATTAATTTATGGTCATGGATATGATGCGCTTCATCCGTTTATCCATTTTGATCTAGACAGTTTGTTTATTATTCATTAGTGGAGCTTGCAATACTTTATTAAACACATCATATAAAGAATTAACCATGTAAAATTTATGCAATAGCTGCTGCATTTAATGTAGTAAACTTTTTTATGATTCCACATTATCATACAACGGTGCCACAACACTACTGTTTTAAGCGATATTTTAATTGTAATCATACAATGCTATGTAATTTACAAACTTGGCCACAGGCCTAACAGAAAATTATACTTAGATATCGTTAAATCATAATATGATTAATCATTCTAGGTATTGCACTCTACTTCCTAAACCTAAATATGTGGGTTGCACTGGAATAATAATATACTTTGCATCTGTTTATTTATTAAAAATCTTTGATGATGACAAGTACAATATTAAAGAAATTCTAGGTAAAAATTAGCTCAAAAGAGATTTGAGGAGAATATTTTTCCGAAAAAATGTGGAAATTGGGACAATCACTTCTTTTAATCCTTTGTTATTCTAATATATTTAGGAGGCATTTTTGTTACAGTCGATTTGATGTATCAAAATCTATTTGTTGTTTTAATGAGAATTAGACAGTATCTGTTCATAGTAATATCACGATAATAAAAATAAATTCGATTCAATCAAAAACAACATCATCGGAAAGACATCAATTCAATAATCCTTTGTAGCTAGAGGAGGCATTTTTCATATATCACCGTAATCATGTTCATGTCAAAAATCAATCCCCATTCCACATCATTATTCCAAGTGATGTTATTGCTACAATTTTCCCATCCTGACTTCAACCACATATTTTCTCAAAAATTCATTATGTCAAGACATTCAGTGGAGTAAAAATTATTTCAAAAAATGTTAAATAGAAGTTACGAGTTATTACTCTTATGAACAGAAAACTTTTGATTGCAGCAATTGCAGTCGTGATAATTATTGTAGGAGCATTTGCACTTTCAAACAATACATCATCACAAATAGGAAATTCTGTCAATATCGATGCAAATACACTAAAAGATATGGGAAATATTGTAGTAAACGATAGTAAAGATTCAAAGGAAAAGGGATTGGCATCTGCTAGTTCAAGTGATTTGAATTCTATTTTAGTAACAAATAACGGCAAATTAACTATAAAAGATTCATTGGTTAACAAAACAGGAGATACCGCAACTTCAGGAGATGATGCTGACTTTTATGGTGTCAACTCCGCTATTTTAGTCAACACCAACGGAACATTGGACATTTCAAATGTTGAAATAAATACAAATTCAAAAGGTTCAAACGGTATTTTTGTAACCAATTCCGAAGCTTCAGCCAGCACGTCCCCACAGGGAGGGTCTTCTGAAGGCTCACAACCCCCTGAAGCAGCCGGTGGAAATTCATCCCAGGGCGGCGATGGAGGACAACCTCCAGAAGCAACCGGAAATGGTGGCGACAACTCACAGGGTGGAGCCGGAGGACAACCTCCTGAAATGCCATCAGGTGAAGGCAGTCAGGCTCCTGGAAACGGTGGCGGAGATCCGTCAGGTGCAAGTGACGTGAGCGGAAATACCGAAGCGACCATCAAAAACGTTAAAATCACAACACACTCAGACAAGTCAAGAGGTCTTGATGCAACCTACAAAGGTAAAATCAATGCAGAAAACGTTGTCATCAATACCGACGGTCAAAGCTGTGCTGCTCTTGCAACCGACAGGGGTGAGGGTGAAGTGCACGTCAAAAACTCTGAAATCAATACAGGCGTCAGCAAAACCAGCGGCAGAGGATCACCTTTAATTTATTCAACCGGAAACATTACCGTTGACAATACCAAAGGAACATCCTACGTATCACAAATAGCATGTATTGAAGGTAAAAATTCTATTGGAGTGACAAACTCCGATTTGACCGGTTACAGTGAAGGTAACAGAAAAGACGGGGACAACTATGTTGATTTGGGCGGAATATTCATCTACCAATCAATGAGCGGGGACGCTGATGTTGGAACATCACTTTTCACAGCAAAAGACTCAAAGCTCACAATCCCTCAGGACTCATCAGTCTACAAGGAAGCACCGATGTTTCATGTAACCAACACAGCATGCGTAATCGATTTGAAAAATACCGAATTCAGCTTTGGAAGCGGGACATTTCTAGAAGTTTCAAGCCAAAACCAAAAAACAGACAGTGAAAAAATAGACGGGAATGTTATTGTCGACAATATCAGTTCCCTCAACTGGACCATGAAAAATACCGAATTCAAAGGTGCCATCAATTCAACCGGAAACACTACAGTCAATGTTGCTGACGGGTCAACCTGGACATTGACCGGTGACAGTTCACTATCTTCTCTAGCAGTATCCGGTAAAATTGACTACGGCAGCTATAAGCTAACCGTCAACGGCAAGACCTACGACAGTTCAAACCCATTTAAAGGATAGGAAAGATTGATTTCTTTCCTAATTTTTATTTTTAGCAGTTCAAACCTGCATCATATACTTTTTTCAAAGTGTCATTTTGTGATTTTGCATTTCCAAAGACTTCAAAGACTTCTTTTATTGTCGGATTTTTGGCAAATCCTATGAAACTCTTAAGTCCTGTCAGTGCATCGCCACAACTGCTTCCTGCAGCCAGAATTACATAAAAATCCTTGTTTTCAAGATGCCTGAAAATCGGATAGCACCTGTCGAAAAACATTTTAAGTGTTCCGCACATCTCATAGTAATATACTGGAGTCGCATAGACTATCACATCAGCATCCATCATGTCATCAAGGATTTCTGCTATGCCGTCATCCTGAAAGCATTTCATTTCGGGAGTCTTGCATTTGTAGCATGCCTTGCATGATGAAAACTCGATGTCTTCAAGGAAATATTTGACCGCTTCATGGCCTGCATCCTGAGCGCCCCTTAAAAATTCATCGCATAATGTATCTGAATTTTGGCCCTTTCTGGGAGATGAACTTATGATTACTACCTTTTTACTCATCTTCAATCCACTCCTTTGCTTTTGAGACGTTTCCCATGAACCTCATACCTTTTGCAAAGTCAAGTTCAGGATATGCATCCTGAAGATCACTTACGCATTTGTCAACGCCTGATCCGCAAGAGGTGCAGAAAACCTTAATTGTCTTTCCTTTCAGGTCAACACTTTCTATGAATGTGTTGATTATTGTCGGTGCGGTGTACCACCATACGGGAAAACCGATAGCTATAATGTCATAGCCTGAAACATCACATGTTTCGGCAATTGGAGGTCTGAAGCTTTTATCGTTCATTTCAATGGTCGACCTTGAGTTTTTATCCATATAGTCCAAATCAGCTGCAGTATACTTTTCCACAGGAGTTATTTCAAAAATATCATAGCCGTTTTCATCTGCTATATTTTCCGCTACGCTTTTTGTTACCCCACTTGCTGAGAAATATGTTATCAATACATTGCTCATCTTATCACCTAGTTAAAAATAAGATAATTATATTATATAATTGGACAAATAACTTTAATTAAATGGATGTTGAAAAAAATTGATTGAAATATATTACCCAACATTGGCATTAACATCAAGCATTTGAAAAACTGGATTAGATTGAAAATGAGAGTATATAGCAGTTGAAAATATAGTACTTGCCAAGCCTTACTTCTTTTTAGCAAGTTACTATTACATTGTTAGCAATTAAACTGTTAATGGCATGACAATAATAGATATAATTTTATTTAAAACTTCAATCAAATAATAATTAATATCCTAATCCATCAACGCTTCAAAATTTCTTAAAAGGCAAATTATAGTTTATATTTCAATAAATATATATTTTTTCATATTTATAACCTAAATTAACTAATATAAAATCAATTTAATAAAATCAAAGCAAATTTATAATATCAAATCAATTTTAAAAATAAATCAAATTAACAAACATTATTAACAAATAAAAACAAAATATAAAACATTATAAATTAATGAAGGTAATATAAAATGTCAAAACCTGTTGTTGCAATAACAAGGCCAAAGGATAGGGCAAAAAAGGCTTGTGATCTTGCACCGACACTTGATTTGGAGCCAGTCAACACAGAATCTCTAAAAAATCTGGTAGCCAGAAAGGATGAACTTGACTGGATCATATTTACATCTCCAACAACTATCGTTTCACTGAATAAATTCTATCCTGATTTTATTCCAACTTTAAAGTGCAAATTAGCTGTTATTGGCAATAAAACCGGGAAGTTAGCTGAAAAAAATGGACTGACTGTTGATTTGATGCCTGAAGACTTTACAGCCGAAGGCCTGATTGAAGAGTTTAAAAAACGTGAAATCACCGATAAAATCATAGGCATTCCAAGGACCGCTTCTGCAAGGCCAGTTCTTCCGCAGGAACTTGAAAAACTTGGAAATGAAGTTATTTTGGCTGAAGCATATAAATCACTGTTCCCGATGGATGAAAATGCAGTGCAGGAACTGATAGGAAAAATTGAAAATAAGAAAATTGATGCAATCACTTTTACAAGTCCTCTGACTGTTGAAAATTTCTTCCAGATAGCTGAAAATAAAGAAAAACTTGCACAGCTTTTAAATGACAATCTGTTAGTTGTCTGCATTGGCCCGATTACCGCAAAAGTCCTTGAAAAATATAATATTACCTACATTTACCCTGACACTTACACAGTTCCAGACATGATGGAATTATTATTCAAGACATGGAGAAAAGAAAATGAATGATAAGATAAGCATTATCCTACCAATCTTTAATGTTGGAGACCATCTTAGAGGTGGAATCGACTCTCTTATAAACCAGACAATAGGAAATGAGAATCTGGAAATAATCATGGTTAACGATTGCTCTACAGACGGATCAGATAAGGTAATTGAGGAATATGCTGAAAAATATGACTGCTGTGTTGCAATTCATCATGAAACCAACAGCGGCGGCGCTCACACCCCACGTAACACAGGCATTGAAGCGGCCACCGGCGATTACATAATGTTTTTAGACCCTGACGACAGATACACTCCAGATGCCTGCGAGACACTATACAATACAATTAAAAAATACGATGTGGACATGGCATTTGCAAGATTCAGAAGAATATTTGAATATGGAGGATATGTCCAAAAATCCTACTCTCCTTATGAGGATGAGCTTGAAAAGGCATATCCCGATGAAACCTTTGAGTCTGCAAACTTTTTAGACATTCCTGATGTCGTTTGGGACAATGTCGTTGAAAGGGTTCTTTACGGCAAAACCTTGGAGATAACCTATCCTCGTGACGGACCGATAGACATCATACATGTCGACAGCATCGAACAGGAACCTGATATGCTGAAAATGCAGCCGTCAGTATGGTGTAAAATCTACAAAAGGGAACTGATAATGGACAACAATATCAGATTCAAGAAGTTCGTTTCAGGAGACGACATGGCATTTACTCTGGAAGCTCTCCTGAATGCCAATGGAATCGTATACCTGAATAATTTCATTTCATATGACTACTACATCAGGGATTTACCTGACGACAAATCCATTACCAATAACGTCAATGTAAGGCTTCTTGATGAACTTATGGAGGCATACATCTACTGCAGAAAACGTACTGAAGGCTTTTCAAAGAATGTGCAGACAGTATCCCTAAATCCTCATCTGCTTCACTGGATGCACACCTGGAAAAATTCACCGTTTACCAAGGATGAGAACAGATTATTGTTGAAAAAGGTTAACAAGCTCAAAAAGATTCACAAAACCGATTTCAAATCAAGAATGCTTTTGAGTTCAATGACAACAGCAATAGAAACCAAGATACAACTTTCAAAGGAGTGAAATCATGGCAGATTATAAATACATAATTGTAGGTGCCGGCCTTTCCGGTTTGACAATAGCTGAAAGGATAGCAAATGAACTGGATGAAAAGGTACTTGTAATAGAAAAGAGAAACCATATCGGCGGAAACGTATATGACTTTTATGACAACGGCATCCTAATTCAAAAGTATGGACCCCACATTTATCATACAAACGACAAGAAGGTCCACGATTACCTTTCACAATTTACAGAATGGAACGATTATGTCCACAGGGTTTTAAGCTGCGTTGACGGAAAGCTCGTGCCTATGCCGATTTGCATCGATACAATGAACGCATTATATGACCTTGATTTGGATGAAGACTCAATGCGCCAATGGATTGATGACCACAAGGAAGACATTGATGAAGTGAAATCTTCAGAAGACGTGGTTTTAAAGAATGCTGGCCGTGACATTTACGAAAAGTTATTCAAAAACTACACAGAAAAGCAGTGGGGAACATCAGCAGCAAACCTGAGCTCCAGCGTCATTTCAAGAATACCATTCAGATTCAACCATGACGACAGGTACTTCGCAGACACCTATCAGGGAATGCCGAAGGAAGGTTTCACAAAAATGTGTGAAAATATGGCAAAAAACGACAATATCCACATAGGACTCAAGTCAGATTATAAGGACTATATCGACAAGATTAATTATGAAACCCTAATCTATACAGGTCCTATCGATTACTTTTACGATTACAAATACGGAGAATTATTGTATAGATGTTTAAACTTCGTATATGAAATTTTAGATGAGGATTCATTCCAGGAGGTTGCTGTAGTCAACTATCCGAATGACCCTTACTTTACAAGAATTACAGAGTTCAAGAAATTGACCTGGCAGGATGTGGAAGGAAAAACCGCAATCATGAGGGAATATCCGGGATTCAACGGTGAGAAATGCTACCCTTATCCTACACAGGAATATCTGGACAAATTCAAATTATATGAAGCTGAAATGGAAAAAGAGGAAAATGTAATCTTTGCAGGCAGATTAGCCAAATACAAATACTACAATATGGATCTGGTTGTTAGGGATGCATTGGATATCTTTGAAAATCAAATTAAATAGGTGAAAATATGATTACTGTATGGCCACAATATATGGATAAAAACTTAAGTCTTTCTGAAGGCCGTAAAATCGCAAAAGACAATTGCGTTAGCGAACCGACAGTTAAAGACATAGAAACCGCATTAAAAAGACTTAACTTAAAGTATAATGTACAAAAAGAGTTTTCATATCCTGGAAAATGGTATGAAAAATCCGGAAGAGTATTAGTAGAATGGGAAGGAACAAAATTAGACCTCATTCGTGAAATAAGTTTAAAAATTAAAGAAATAAGAAACTGATTACTATGGAAATACCACAATTAATGTCTGAACAATATCTGAAAGCCAAAGAGATAATTGAAAACTCAGAAGACATCAAGATATACTCCCACATCGACTGTGACGGAATCTGTTCAGGCGCAATATTATCAACCATCCTAGACAGACAAAACAAAGAACATGACATCGAATTTGTTAATTTGGATGTCCTGGACGATATTGAACTAGACCATGAACTCACAATATTTTCAGATTTAGGGTCCGGTCAGAGAATTGATACGAAAGCACAAAACGACCAGAAGATAATTATCCTGGATCATCACCCTCCCTTAAGAGACCTTGACTATGGAGAAGATAAGGACTACACTTACCTTGAAATCAATCCCATTCATCATGGAATTGACGGGTCATACTATGTCTGCGGTGGAGGATTATGCTATTTTCTTGCAAAGGAATTCGGATATGATGATTTGAGTTGGATTGGTGTTCTTTCAGCTATTGGAGATATGCAGAATACAAAAACAGGTCATTTTGAAGGTTTGAATAAAATAATTCAAAAAGATGCAATCGACGGAGGATATCTCCAGTTAACTGAAAACGACATCAACATTTACGGAAGGAACACACGCCCGTTATTTGTTGCGCTTTCATATTTCAGTGACGTCAAGCTTCCAATTACAAACAACACAACCGAAACCATGGCAATACTTGAAGAATTGGGAATAGATGAAAAGCACAACCGAAAAACCTTAAACGAACTTACGATGGATGAAAAAATCAAACTATTCCAAAAACTTCTTGAAATGATTTCAAAAGTTGTTCCGGGAAGATATGTTAAATATATACCTCAACTGATTATTGGAGACTCATATACCTTTTTAAAAGAAGATGAAGACAGCTTTTTGAGAGACGGTTCTGAATTTTCAACCGCAATGAATGCATGCGGAAGAAACCATGAAGAAAAAGTGGCTATGGAAGTTTTAAAGGGAGATAGAATTGAAGCTTTAGATGAACTTGAAGCAATAAGCAAAACCCATCGCTACAATCTGGCAACCTCAATTACACAGATTGCAGAAAGTGACGAAGCCAATATCATAGAGCTTGAAAACCTTCAATATTTTGATGGAACAGGAATCAAACCTGAAATTGTCGGGACTGTTGCAGGAATGATATTGGGATACTGCAACTGGAAAAAACCGGTTATTGGATTTGCGCAAACTGATGAGGATGGTCTTAAAATTTCACTTAGATGTTCCAGACTCCTATCCTATGATGGAATTCATTTCGGACATATAATCCGAAAGATTTCCGGAGAAGTTGGAGGAAGTGGCGGAGGGCATGCGATGGCATGCGGCGCATACATTCCAATCGATAAAAAAGATGAATTTATTAAATTGTTTAATCAGGAATTGGAAGGAAAATTAACAAACTAATATATACTAATAACAAAATAAATATGTATATCATATTAAATTAGAGAGATGAAAAAATATGAAAGCATTTAAAAAACGAGGTGCACTTACACATTTTCAAATTTTAAGTGAAATATCAAAACAAGATCCTCACCTCAAACAAAAAGATTTGGCTAAAAGTTTGGGAATAACAATACAGGCAGTTTCTGAAAATATCAAAACATTAATGGAATTAGGTTATATCACCTCCAAAGACGGCAGGTCTCCCTACAAAATAACTCAATCAGGTATTGATAAAGTTAAAAGAGATGCCATTAGTTTAAGAAAGTATACCGATTCCGTTTTGGAAACTATGAACCATTATAAAACCATATGGCCGGCAATAGCAACTGAAGATTTGAAAAAAGATGATATTGTTGGATTGTATATGAAAGATGGGGTTCTTTATGCCCATAAAAAAGAGGAAAATGCAACCGGTATGGTTTTAGAAGATGCTGAAGCCAATAGTGACGTGTCACTATCCAATCTTACAGGAATCATTGATATGAGTGTTGGGGAAGTTACTGTCATCAATGTTCCTACAATAAAGGATGGCGGTTCAAAATCCTGTGACTTGGAATTAATTAAAAACATTTTTAAAAATGGAACAAACAGCGGACACGAAATCGATAAGGTGGCTGTTGCAGGTACCGTTGCACGTGCCGTTGCAAATAAATTAAGCATACCAATCGACATTGAATTCGCAGCTCCTCAAGCAACTGCAAATGCAGCGCGTAAAGGATTAAATGTTATTGCAATATGTGTTGGGGATATGAGCAAGGCATTTATCCGTGAGCTTGAAAATGAAAAAATCAAATTTAATATTATTGATGGCGGGAAATAACTAATTTTCCCTTATCATCTTTAATAGTCCAGCAGCCATCTCATCAACAGAAAACTCTTTTGAAGAATTATTTTTTATTGCCTTTAGATATTCATCCAGATTGTCATTTTTTATTGAACTTTTAACCTTGTCAAGAATTATCTGATTTTTCAATGCATTCATTTCCTTATCTGTGGGCAGATTTTTTTGCAATATTTTTACCTTGCTTTTATTTTTTATATTTTCAAATAAAACTGAATCCCTGGAAGTGACTAGAGTGAATGCGAAACCTGCGTTTCCCGCTCTGGCAGTTCTTCCAATTCTGTGAATATAATCATCAAAATTTTGAGGAACATCATAATTGACAATGACATCAAGATTAGATATGTCCAATCCTCTTGCCGCCACATCCGTTGCAGCCAGATACTGGACATTGCCATTTCTGAATCTGTTCATTACCTTATCACGCATCTTTTGTGTCATGTCCCCATGAAGTGCATCAGAGGAATACCCATTCTTTTTTAAATTTTTAAATACAAAATCAACGCCTTTTTTAGTATTGCAGAAAATCAATGCTGATTTGACGTCATAAACTTCCAATAGCCTGCACAAATCCTTGAATTTATATTTCGGATTTGTCTTGAATGAAAATTGGGTGATTTTTGGAGTGGTGTTTTTATTGGATTTTATTTTGATAAATTCTGGATTTTTCTGATAGTTTTTAGCGATTTTTTTAATTTCGGAAGGTATTGTAGCTGAGAAAAGCAAAGTTTGCCTTTGATGAGGAGTATTCTTTAGAATTGTTTCAATATCATCCCGAAAGCCCATGTCAAGCATTTCATCCGCCTCATCCAGAACAACACTTTCAATACCGATCAAATCAAGGTTGCCTTTTTGAATATGGTCAATAACACGTCCCGGTGTTCCAACAACAACATGGACCCCTTTTTTAAGGACTCTTGTCTGTTTTCCAATAGGCTGGCCACCATAAACCGCAAGAACTTTAAATTTTTTAATGTATTTCGCAAGTTTTTCAATTTCGCCAGCTACCTGAATGCATAACTCCCTTGTTGGACACAATATGATGGCCTGTGGAGATTTATCTGCTATAAAAATCTTTTGAAGAATTGGAATTGAAAATGCAAGGGTTTTTCCGCTTCCAGTTTGTGCCTGGGCAGTAATATCTCTTCCTTTTAATCCGAGAGGAATTGCCTTTTTTTGAATAGGAGTTGTATTTTTAAAACCCATTTCACTAACGGCTTTTTTAATTTCATCCAGAATATCAAAATCATTAAATTTCATCATTATTAATATTTAAAAAAACAGTTATTTATATTAACTTAGTCTGATATGAATTTTGAGGAAAATCCTGCAGATACTCAAATATTTCATTGGGAGTATTTAAAATATTGTTTTCGGAAGTTCTCCTTTCAAATAATCTCATTAACTTATCGCTGTTTGGAGATGGAATTGAATAGCTGTCGGCATATTCTTTGATATACCTCTCCTTGAGACCTGGAAAATTCTCATCCAGCTTTTCATAAAAATATTGCCTGTTGCCTTTCCTTAATGTCAAGCCCATTCCAAAGCACAGTATTCCCTTTACGTCGGCTTCAATACAGGAATCCAAAAGAAAATTAATGTTTTCTTCATTATCGTTGATATATGGCAAAATTGGGCATAGCCAAACAACCGTTGGAATTTCCTCATCCCTTAAGATTTCAAGCACCTCAATGCGTCTTGAAGTATTGCAGACGTTTGGCTCCAAAAGAGAGCATAAATCATCGTCAGAAGTTGTCAATGTCATCTGAACAACAGCTTTTGATTTGGAATTGATCTTTTTAAGCAAATCCAAGTCTCTTAAAATCAAGTCAGACTTTGTAATGCATGTAAATCCAAATCCGTATTTATAAATCAGTTCAAGCGAACGCCTAAGATACTTCAAATGCTTTTCTAATGGAACATAAGGGTCTGTCATTGCCCCTGTTCCAATCATTGCCTTTGGCCTTTTAATCAATTCTTTTTTAAGCAATTCCAATGCATTTTCCTTTACTTCAATGTCTTCAAACTTATGATCCATACCATATACTTCACTTCTAGAGTCGCAGTATATGCATCCATGAGTGCAGCCCCTATAAAGGTTCATACCATTATTTTTTGAAAGAATGCTTTTTGATGAAACATAGTGCATGAAAATATTTTTGGATAAAAAAATATTTAAAGCATGCCCGAGAGCGGCTGTAAAGTAATAAGTATTAGGAAAACATAAAATAAAATCATGCAACAAAAAAACATTACAGGATATGGAAAAGAATATGAAATTAAAAACCATCCTGACATAAAAGGCGTTCAAATAATTGAAGGTAAAAACAATTTCCCCATTAGTTGGCTCAACCAACAGGGATATTGCGAATATCAGATATATCTCGAATACATGAAAGGTATAGAAACTGCACCTACAAAGGCAATGACCCATGGAAGCGAAATCCACAACCAGCTTGAAAACATATTCAAGCAGGATGCAACACCTGCAACATTTGAAGAAGTGATTGAAACATCCAAAAGCGAAGCAAGCATGTCCCGAGAATGCTTTGTAATTTCACCAAGCTACGGAATAAGAGGATACATCGATGAAATCTGGATGACACCGGAAGAAATTGTGATAATTGATGACAAACCCGGCAGAACACCATATCACTCAACAATGAATCAGGTAAGAGCATACTGTTTAGCATTCAAGAATATGACAAACGATTCAAGGATGATTAAAGGAGCATTAAGAGAACGTGGAACAAACAACCTCTTTTGGATTGAAATATTTACTCCCGAAATTGAAAAGGAAATTGAATTTACAATCAATAGAATGCAAGGATTATTGAGCGGTTCAAAACCGTTTATTCCAACTAAAAATCCAAACAAATGCAGGTCCTGCAGATACAAAAGGTATTGCGAACACTACAAAAAAGGATAGATATGAACAAACAAAAAATTTCCCTGATATTTTTAATAATATTCATTTTAGGCATTTCACTGACAATAGCCAACTCCCTAATGAATGATACCAATACAATCGAAAACAAAACGGGAACACTTGCAATTGCAAACAAGACAGTAAACTACGAAAATGCAGGCAAATGCGTTGAAGTGATAGACGGCAACACCATACAGGTTTACGGCGTTGGAAAGGTTCAGCTGGCCCAAGTGAAAACCCCTCAAAAAAATGAATCAGGGTTTAGCGATGCAAAGAAATTTGTTGAAGACAAATGCCTTGGAAAAACAGTATATCTGGATATAGACAATGCACAACCTAAAGACAAATACGAAAGAACCCTAGCTATCGTATACACTGATTCGGAAGACATCAACAAGGCATTGATTGAAAATAAGCTGGCTGAAATATCATATTTCGAGCCAAGTGAATTTAAAAAGGGAGAAATATGAGTTAAACAACTCTATTTAAACCCAAATATATTTTATTTTTATTATAAACTTTTTCTAAAATTTCATTCCACTCTTCAGTAGTGATTCGACCCTTTTTTGGAATCAAATTGTCCAGTGAAGATTCATTTATGTTTAAGATATCTGCAAGAACATAAGATAAAGTTTTACCGGTTAACGATAAGTCATAAGGATCATAGCCAGTTACTGCCAAAACCCATAATTTTTCACGGGTTAAAGTTTTATATTCCTTTTTAAGTGAATCAAACCAGCTGACAATCCTATTGCCATCACAGCCAATTCCATTACCAATGGAGATATAATAATCTTCACCTGTGAACTCGACAGACGCAATAGCATTTTCAATCTTGGATTTGAGTTCCGGAGAATCGAGACTCAAATCAAATTCATTATTGATTATAAAATCAGAAACATAATTTTCTATTTCTTTGTTGTTTTTAAAAAATCCGATAGGTTCCAGCCTATCAGAATCAATATCACACAAATCATAGATTAAATCTTCATCGACATCACAGATTTCATATCCTTCAAGTTTATGTGACTTGTATTCCTTAAAATCAATGCAGTAATTTTCCAAATCTTCTTTATTTAAATACCACAAAACCTGGACTTTCTTAATCATCTTATCAAATAAAAAATAAAGTATAGAGCTTATCTAAGCTCATCAATCACAATAGTTTTTGTAATGCTTCCAAGGAATCTATTATTCTTAGCACCTAACAATTTACCGATAAGCCAATCAAAAATGATTGGAACCCAATAAATTTTAGATAAATTACGAACAATAGCCTGAGCCCAATTTATCTTTGCACCATTTCTTGATCGGACTTCCAAATACATTAAAGCCTTACCGACAGTAGCGCCTTTGGATTTTTCCAGTAATATGAAATATACCAGAATTATAACAGGCAATACTATTGGGAAAAACTGATAAACTGCAAATGTATCATATGGATTCATTAAGAAATAACATAAATATGATATAATCCACATGAATGCGGAAACAACAAAAAAATCAAGAATATATGCAATCACTCTTCTTGTAAATATACTTGCCATTTAAACACCTCAACAAACTCTTGG
>ONUN01000065.1 GCA_900320955.1 uncultured Methanobrevibacter sp.
TGATAGGCCGGGCTGTTGCTGGTATCTGTGTGATAACCCTAAACAGTCTGCATGTAAAAACTGTTACAGCTGTTATTCAAATTGTCCTCATGATGTATACGAAGTAATCAATGATGAACCTCTCCCGATTCGCCAGGAAAACTGTGTGGGATGTAAAATATGTGAAGAAATGTGCCCAACACACGCAATTTATGTCAGACCTCTTGCAGATGAGGGAAGAGGAGTCTGGTCAAATTCAACAATGGTTGAAATTAAGCGTAAAAGCCAATCCGGTTCATATAAGGTGCGCGGATGTGGACTGACCAGAAAAATCCCGACATTTGATGACTTAAGCATATTACCTGCACAGGTGTCAAGACCTCCAATAGATTCATACAGGGAACCTTGTAAGACCGCCGTTGTGCTTGGAGACAGATTTGCTGAAAATCCGATTGAAATAGCAACTCCTATTATGATCGGGGCAATGTCTTTTGGTGCATTGAGTAAGGAAGCAAAAATAGCATTGGCTATAGGAAGCAGCAAGGCAGGCTCAATTGCCAACACAGGTGAAGGTGGAATGCTTCCTGAAGAAAGACATTTCGCAGACAAGCTGATTGCCCAATACGCTTCAGGCCGTTTCGGTGTTTCAGCCAGCTATTTAAACAATGCAGAAGCTGTCGAAATTAAAATAGGTCAGGGCGCAAAATCCGGTATGGGCGGACATTTGCTTGCCCATAAGGTAACTGCAGAGGTTGCAAGGGTCCGTAATATTCCTGAAGGAACATCTGCATTGAGCCCGGCAAGACATATGGATATTGTCGGACCTGAGGATTTGGGTATGAAAATCGACCAATTAAGGGAGATAACAGACTGGAAAGTACCAATCATTGTAAAATTCGCAGCAGGAAGAGTCGAACAGGATGTAAAAATTGCAGCAAAGGCAGGTGCAGACATTATTGTAGTCGACGGTATGCAGGGAGGAACCGGTGCAGGACCTGAAGTGGTTACAGAGCATGCAGGTATTCCTACCATAGAAGCAATCGTAAAGGCCGATGACGCATTGAAGGACATTAACTTGAGAAGCGAGGTAAGTCTTGTTGCTGCCGGAGGTATCAGATCCGGAGCGGACGTTGCAAAGGCAATAGCATTGGGTGCGGATGCAGTATATATAGCTACTTCCGCATTGATTTCCATTGGATGTAAGGTCTGTCAAAGCTGTTCTGAAGGAATCTGTCCGAAAGGAATTGCAACACAGGAAAGAATGCTTAGAAGAAGACTTGATCCTATAAGGAAAGGTCAGCAGGTTGCAAATTACATTGATGCAATGACTCAGGAAGTAACTTCCCTGACCCAACAGGCTGGAAATACTGATATTGAAAAGCTTGAACGTCAAGACCTTGTGGCATTGACAATGGAAGCTTCACAACTGACAGGAGTACCTATGGTGAGAGATTAGTCTTTTAATATTAAAATTTGGGAGATATTGTTATGGCGGCATTCGATAGAATAAAATCTGGAATTCCAGGCCTTGATAGTGCTTTGGATAATATTCGTTTAGGGGATAATGTAGTTTGGAACGTTACAAATTTAAATGAATTTTCCTACTTCGTCAATCCCTATATACGGCAGGCAAAGGAAGACGGTCGAAACTTGATATATATTCGTTTTGCTAATCACCCTCCTTTGATAGAAATGACTGATGAGGATTTCGAATTGCTTGAAATCGAACAGAATAATCCTGACACAGAGTTCTCTATGATTGAACGTGATGGAATCAAGATATATCAGGTGAATCCATACAACCAATTTGAAACATTCACTCTGGAAGTCCACAGAATCATAGAACTTGAAGGATTCGACGCATTCTATGTCTTTGACTGTTTAAGCGACCTTCAGGCGGTCTGGTCAACAGATTTGATGATGGGCAACTTCTTTAAGGTTACCTGTCCATTCTTATTCCAGCTCGATACTGTAGCATACTTCCCAATTATTCGTGGAAGACATTCCTATGATGCCATAGCCAAAATTCGTGAGACCACACAGCTGTTTTTGAATGTATACTCAAATTCTCCCGATGAAGTCTATGTATCTCCTCTGAAGGTATGGAACAGATATTCCCAGACCATGTTTCTGGGACACAAGTTCAATCCCCAAACAGGTTCCGTCAAGGTTCTCCAGGACGGTCATGAAGTAAGCAAATACTACAAGACAGTCAATGATTCCGATAAATACCAAAACGGACAGATTCTAGACAGCTGGGAGCGATACATGCTTCAGGTTAGAAGGAAACATGGTGATGGAGAAAACATCGATGACGAGTGCGACAAGATCTGCGAGCTCATGATGACCAAGGACGAGAAGATGCTTTCCAAAATTAGGGAATATTTCACCTTTGAGGATTACACTACAATCTATGACCGTCGTGTAGGTAGCGGATCTGTAGGAGGTAAATCCTGCGGAATGCTTCTTGCAAGAAAGATAATTGAAAAGAACTGTCCGGAACTCTACAACAATGTCTTTGAACCTGACGACTCGTTCTATATAGGTTCTGACTTGTTTTACACTTATATTGTTTCAAATGACTTGTGGGACCTCAGGGTAAATCAGAGAACCGAAGAAGGCTATTATGAATATGGCAAAAAGCTGGAGGAGGGTCTTAAAAACGGTACTTTCTCGGATGAAATCAAAAAGGAGTTCATAAAGATATTGGATTATTTCGGTCAAAATCCGATTATTGTCCGTTCAAGCAGTTTTCTTGAGGATGGATACGGCAATGCATTTGCTGGAAAATATGAATCCGTCTTTTGCGTAAACAGAGGGTCTCTTGAAGAGCGTCTGGCAGCATTTGAAGATGCGGTGAAAGTGGTATATTCAAGTACAATGAATGTTTCCGCTTTGGAATACAGGAAATTAAACGGTCTGGATGATGTGGACGAGCAGATGGCTCTTCTGGTTCAAAGGGTATCAGGTTCATATTATGGAGATTATCTCTTCCCTACTGCTGCAGGCGTTGGATTTTCATACAGTCCATATTCTCCCCTTCCGGACATGGACAACAGCAAGGGTATGCTTAGGCTTGTAATGGGTCTTGGTACAAAGGCAGTGGACAGAACAAAAAAGGATTATCCAAGAATCATCAACCTTGATAAGCCTGAAGTGACTCTTATGAAGGATATCAAGGAAAAGCACAGATATTCCCAACATTATCTGGATGTCATTGACTTCAACGAAATCAGCCTTCATGATATTCCTGTTGACGAAGGTCTGGAGGTAATTCCACGATATTCCAAAAGGGTTTTGGTGGAACATGACCGTGAAGCTGAAAGAATGCTTAGGGAACGTGGCCAACGCCGTGAAATAGTCTTTGTCAACTGTGAGGGTCTTGTTAAAAATTCCGACTTCATTGGGGTGATGAAGGAAATCTTAAGCACTCTGGAAACTGCATATGACTATCCTGTAGATATTGAATATACTGTAAATGTCGGTGAGGATGGTTCTTTTAATATAAACTTATTGCAGTGCCGTCCGCTTCAGGTTTCAACAAACAATGAAGCTATTGAAATGCCTGAGGACAAAAATGTTTTCTTCCATATTAAGGAATCCTCAATGGGGATGTCACGCAAAAACAAAATCGACACAATCTGCTATGTCGATCCGCATAAGTATTATGAATATCCCTACGCTCAAAAAAGTTCACTTTCACGGATTATCAGTGAGGTTAATGCCTACTGCAAAAACAATGACAGAACAGCCATTTTGATAGTTCCCGGAAGAATTGGTACGTCTTCACCTGAACTGGGTATTCCGGTTGTCTTTGCAGACATCAGTCACTTCTCTGCAATTCTTGAGGAATCATACAGTGAAGTCGGCTATATGCCTGAGCTGTCTTTCGGAAGCCATATGTTCCAGGATCTGGTGGAAGCGGAAATATACTATGGGGCACTGTTTGAAAACGATAAAAAAATAGAGTTTAACAGGGATATGATTTATGATTATTCAAATGTGCTGATGGATATCAATCCTAATTTGGATGATGAGATTTATGACATGGTGCAGGTCATAGATTTTGATGAGAACAAAGCGGAATTCTATCATGACATGAACAAGGATGAAACAATGTGTATTTTCAAATAATTGGAAATATTTGAATGTTTAGGGCAGGCGGGTGGGACATATGCCTTTTTATTTGTAATACTTTTTTGCAAAAAAAGATTTTTCAAATAAAAGCTAAAGTATGACAAAATTCCAATGTGACTGATGGCCCTGTTTTTAATCTCTTTTTCCAACGGGGTCATTTTTCACGTTTTTTCCTCATTTTTGTGTTGATAAAAAAATAAATACTAGTTGCCATAAAGTATGAACAGCGATTAAGAAGTGATTAAATATGTTTGAGGCTATTGAAAAATTTGCAGCCAAATCGGTAACGTTAAAAGAAGCTCGTGAGAATGTTGAAAATATATCCTTGGCTAAGGAAATAGGAATTTACATTGTTTTGTTTTTAATATTATACTTTTTCATGATACTTGTTGTAGCTATTGCAGGTTATTGTTTGGGTAATATTGATAATTTCTTAATCTCTTTGTTTTCATTTGCTGTCGTTCCGGTAGGAATATACATATATGCAACTAAAATAGAAAAGCGCAGCTGGAGAAGTATCGGATTTTCTAAAGGTAATGCAATATCTTCAACTTTAAAAGGAGCATTAATCGGTTTTTCAATGTTTCTGGTTGTTGTGATGATAGGCATTGCATTGGGACAATTCACTTTCACTGGCTTTGATTTTTCACAGGCAATTTATGCGCTTCCGTTTTTAGTAGCTTTCACTATTCAATCTTTCGGTGAGGAAATTTACACTAGGGGCTGGACATTGACCTATTTTTCTAAAAGGCATGGCATATTGACTGCAATATTAGCTGCCAACATTATTTTTATCCTTCCTCATTGTTTCAATTTAGGATTCGATCTGCTGTCTATAATTAATATTTTTTTGGTTGGAACAGTATTTGCAGTAATGTTTTTGAGATTTGACAATATCTGGATTTGCGGCGGCGCTCACACAGCATGGAATTTTTCACAAGGGATAATATTTGGATTTAGCGTAAGTGGCGCTCCAACACCTTCATTATTGAAATTCAGCCAAGCAGGTCAAAATATAATTGCGGGAGGTATTTTTGGCCCGGAATCCGGTTTGATTGCAACTGGGGTGATAGTCGTTTCACTTATGATTATGATGTATTATAAAATTTAGGTTTTGAACTTTCAGTTAATGATAACTATTTATTCTATACTTTTAATAATATTAATTAACATTAATGTTTTTTTGTGAGTATTATGAAAAGGATATTGATTATTTTAACAGTGATATTTGCTGCCTCGTTGATGATTGGCAGCGTGAGTGCTGAGGGGATGTTTGATATTTTTACCAGCTCATCTGACAGTACAAATAACGAATCTAATTTTGTAGTCGGGTTTAATCCTGAATTTCCCCCATTCACTTATAAGGATGATAACGGCAACTATACTGGTTTTGATTTAGAACTGGCACAGGAAGTGGCAAAAAGGAACAACTGGACCTTTGTACCTCAGCCAATAATTGACTGGAACAGCAAACAAGTGGAAATAAACTCCGGCGAATTCGATTGTCTTTGGAGTGAATTTACCATTGACGGCAGAGAATCCGATTATGCCTGGTCTGATGCCTACTTTAACAATTCTCAGGTAATTGTCGTAAAAAATAGTTCCGGAATAAATTCTCCTGACGATTTGAAAGGTAAAAATGTAGAAATTCAAGAAGGAAGTTCTGCATTGCAATCACTTGATGAGCAAAATAAAAGTTTTAAGGACACTTTCGCAAAACTGACTGAAATAAAAGACTATAATACTGGATTTATGGATTTGGAATCCGGTGCCTGTGATGCATTAATTATTGATGTTGGAATGGCAAATTATCATGTCAGCGGAAAGTATTCAGACAAAGGCTTTAAAATCATTGATGAGCCGGTATCCCATGAAAAGTATGGTGTCGGATTTAAGAAAGACAACACTGAACTGAGAGACAAGGTTCAAAAGACTTTGGATGATATGTTTAAGGATGGAACCGTTGACAAAATTGCTCAAAAATATGATGAATACGATATTTCCGATGGATTAATCCGCAAGTGAGTAATGCGGATTAAATTTTTTTTTTGATGTTGTTAAAATCATAATTGTACAATAATGCTTTTTTTGAATGTAAACTTTATATATTTTAATTTTGTAAAATATATATGATATCATGAATCTTAAGAATATAGGTATTATTTTATTATTTTCATTATTTTTAATTTTAAGCGCTTCTTCTGTTCAAGCTCAGGATAATCCAACAGAGTTAGTTTATCAAAATCAGGATGATTCTTTCGTTTGCGATGTCGAAAATAATTCTTGTGGTGTTGATGATAATTCCAACTATTGGAGTTTGGATGACATTGGCAGATGGGTAGTTGATGACGATGGAAATCTGGTTTACATCCCGTCAGATAATAATAGAACTGCCGAAAATTTTACTGAATATGGCTTTAAGGAAAATGGTGCTGATTTGAGAAAAAACAATTCCAGTCAGAATATTTCCCAAATGTCCAATCCTTACGATATGAATCCATTATGGAAGGAATATGCCAAGGACCCTTGGGCTTTCATGGAAAAATACCATTCATTGTCAAATTCTCCATCAATACCTAAAAATTATACCCTTCCTGATGATTCATGCCATCGCCCTTATTCCAAGGAATTTAAAGATTTGATGAATTTCATTGAAAAGACACGAGTGAAGCCTGATGCAATAAAAAGCAATGATATAAATGTTTTCTATTCCCATAGAAATTTATATGAAGTTAGGATTCTTAATCCTATTGGAGACTCTGTCGGCAATGGTGTGGATGTCACATTCATTTTCAATGGCAAAAAGATTCATGTTAAAACGGATGATGGTGGTTATGCAAGTTTCAAATTCAACTGCCAGCCTGGAAATTATGTTGTAAAAACACGTGCAGGAAATATTAGTTCAAAAAATAGTATTGTTGTCAAGCCATTATTCAAAACAAAGAATGTTGCAAAAAAATATAAGAAATCCTCAAAATTCACAGTCAAACTCATTAAGCATAACGGCAAATCCGTTTTCAAAAAAAATATTAAAATAACATTTAATGGGAAAAATTATACTATTAAAACAAATTCAAAAGGAATTGCAGCATTCAAAATTCCAAAAAATATTAAAGTTGGAAAATATGCAATCAAAACATGTTATAATGGTTGCATTGTTAAAAACATCGTTGCTGTTAAAAGATAATTTAACTTCTATTTTTTTTTGGTTTTCATAGTTGATGTTTGGATTTTAATTCGTTTTTGATTAATTTATCTTTAAAATGCAAGAATATCACAACTTCTGCAAGTTGTGGATGAATTGCACTATTGGGTGTACTGTCTTTTTTAATTAATTTTATTGTGTTTTATTTTATTTGCGTTTTTTTGAGGCTA
>ONUN01000040.1 GCA_900320955.1 uncultured Methanobrevibacter sp.
CATTTCTACACTTGAAGCAGTTGCTGAATTGAAAAAAGATGATTTCCCAACATTTGGTTTTCCACAAACTGCAATTTGAAGCATAATAATCACTTTCTCTTTATAACATCTTAATGTATGTTTTTAAAATTATAAATAGTTTCATCACCCATAATTATAACTAATGAAAGACGACGATATTGAACGACCACAAGCAATGAAAATTCGCCAAGGCATCCAGGATGCAATAACTTATTCACTACCGGACAAGAAGTTTAGTGAAAAGAAAATTGATCTGGTTGAACTTGACATTGAATTGCCCAATTTAGGATGGGATTTTCATAATTTTAGAATTCTAAATTTGACTGACATCCATTTAGGTCAATGGATTAATCCAGAATATTTAGATGACCTTGTCAATTATGTCAACACATTAAATGTTGACCTGATTACATTGACAGGCGATTACTTTTCCTATGTAGTGGATGACTATGAAAAATCACTGGAAGAATCATTCAAAAAATTGGATGCTGAATATGGTAAGTTTGGTGTTTTAGGAAACCATGACCATTGGATGGGTGCAGATAAGGTTAGAACAATCTTCAAAAATTCAAATGTTATCGATTTGAGCAATGATGTGTATACACTTCAAAAAGGAGATTCCTATCTGAATCTGGCAGGAGTGGACAGCTGCACTGTCTGTGCAGACGAATTGGACAAAGTGTTGGAAAAACTCCCTGAAAACATTCCAAGCATACTGCTTGCCCATGAACCTGATTTTGCCAACGAATCTTCAAAAACCAATCGGTTTGACCTTCAAATTTCAGGACATTCACATGGAGGACAGTTTATTATTCCAAAAGTTGAAACAACACCGTTCAGAGGCCCAAATTCAACAAAATACCCTGTTGGACTTTACAAAATTGGAAATATGACACAGTACACAAGCAAAGGTTTGGGAACCAATTCATTCAGAATCAGAATAAACTGTAAACCCGAAATTACCATAATAACTCTAAAAACCAAAAATAGACAGCAAATAAAAATAGAATAATGAAGAGTTAAATTCTTGAAATCCAATAATCAAGAATATCTTCAACATTTTCATCAAAACCTATTGTTTTTTCTTTATTTTGAGGAATTGCATCTGCATAATCCTTATTTAATCTTATTAATGTTGCATCAGAATTGTCATAAGTCATCTGTTCAAATGGATATCTTATAATACCTGGAGTATTGAAACCAACACCAATTTCAAGAAAAACAATTTTTCCATCAACATTTGCGAGGAAATTTGAATAATTTCTGTTCATTTCATGCCATTTTTCATCTTCAACAAAGAAATTATCTTTTCTTAAGTTCAAATCCATTTCCCCTCCGCAAACAGGACATTTCGGAACAAGTTCAGACGGTATCTTAAAATCTTCAGTTTTTTCCATCCATTCAAAAACCTGATCCTTATTCGGATATAACTTATTATGGCATGCCTTTTCACATTGAAGCAGCCCATAATCTCCCTGAGTTGCGAATATTCTTTCATCTTCAAATCCATTTATCCAAAACTGTGATTCAACATTGGTTGTTAGAACAAAATACTCCTTATCTTCGACCAATTTCAGCAGTTTCTGATAAACATCGGTTTTTCCAACGTCATACCTATTTGCAAAAACATGTCTTGCCCAATAAGCCCATTTCTCTTCAGATGTTTCAAATGGATAAAATCCTGAAGAGTACATGTCTGTGAAATCATATTTTTCAATGAAATCCTTGAAATACCTTTCAAATCTCTCACCAGCATATTCAATTCCAGCTGCAGTTGACAAACCTGCTCCAGCTCCAACTAATATATAATCTGCTTCATCAATAGCTTTTTTAGCCTTATCTAATCTTAAAACGAATTTATCCATTATTATCACCAAACAACAATTCCTTATAAATCAGATAATTTTCATCATCAAACACATTGAAAATTACATGATTTAAGGAGGTTTCATTATCATTTAAATATTCTTCAACAGTTTCAACTGCAATTTTAGCTGCCAATTTCTGTGGAAAGTTAAATACACCAGTTGAAATACAGCAAAATGCAATAGACTCCAATTCATGATAGCTTGCAATATCCAAACATGACCTATAGCAACTGGCAAGAAGTGCCATGTCCCTGCCCGATGGTTTTGAACCCTGAGGAATCGCAGGCCCCACTGTATGAATGACATGTTTGGATGGAAGATTATACGCACCAGTGATTTTTGCCTTTCCAATCTCCTCATCCTTTTGTTGAATTTGCATTATTCTGCTGCATTCTTGCCTTAACTGCAAACCTGCCGCAGAGTGAATTACATTATCAATGCAATTATGCTGAGGAATAAAACAGCCCAATAACTTTGAATTTGCAGCATTGACAATTGCATCCACATTTAAAGTTACAATGTCTCCCTGCCACAACATGATCTTACCTTTAACATCCCTAATATCATCTACAGATGTTAAATCCTTATTTAATGTTTCGCCAGTTAGAAATTCGTCCTGAATGTTTAAAAACTCTTCAGATATTTCCATTGGCAACCTTACATTCATCAATGAGCGAAGCAATAATCTTTTTGAATGATAATCATCAGGAACATCAATATCTTCTTCACGCTCGTCAATCAGATAGTTGACCAAGTAATCCAATTGCTCTTCTGTATTAATTCTAATCCCTCCCAAATTCGTTAATAATAATTTAATTTGAGTATTTAAATGATTTTTGTAACTTTTAGGAAACCTGGTGAGAAAAAAGTAACCATTTATATAATAATTTAATCAATTTTTAATTATGAACAGCGAAAGAATAGTATGCCCAGTGGATAGGACATTGAATCTCATTAGCAAGAAATGGAGCATCCAAATTATTAGGGACATGTTTTTTGGAAAAAAGCATTTCAAAGAATTTAAAGAAGACAAACCTAAACTGAGCAATAAAGTGTTATCCAACTGCTTAAAAGAATTGGAAGAAAATGGATTAATTGAAAAAAGGGTTTTGAATACCACGCCCGTTACCACAGAGTATTATCTAACTGAATATGGAAAATCCATGAATAGAATCGTTTACGAATTAGCAATGTTTACCTTGGATAATAATGATCGTAGCTATTCTGAAGAAACCAAAAAAGAATTAAAAAATAACTTTAAACAAACCTTAAAAATTGATGATTAAAATGACTGGCAAAATTTATATTGTTGGAATAGGCCCTGGTTCAAGCGAATATTTGACAAAAAAGGCAATCGACACCGTTAAAACATCAGACTACACTGTCGGAAGTACAAGAGCTATTGAACTGTTTGATGACGTTAACAATAAAATTGCATTCAATGTAAAGGACTTGTTGGATAAACTTGAAGAAGGTGTTCAATTAGCTTTGAACGGCAATACCGTTTCAATATTGTCAACAGGAGACCCTGGTTTTTCAGGTGTTCTAAACACCGTTTTGAGAATTTCAGCCGAAAAAGGATTTGACAAGAAAAACATTGAGGTAGTTCCAGGAATCAGTTCACTCCAACTGGCCGCTGCAAAAAATCATATTCAATGGGATAATGCCAATGTGATGACATTTCATGGGCGAGAAAATATAGAAGACATCCTCCCAGTCATAAACAATGGAAAAACCACTATTGCACTTCCATCAAGGAAAGTAAAAGACATGGCCCAATTTTTATTGGACAACGGAGTTAGCGAAGATAGAAAAGTTGTTGTCTGTGAGAGATTAAGTTATCCTGATGAAAAAATTGTTGAGTCAACATTGAAAGATATTGCTCAAAGCGAATTTACATATATGTGCATTATGGTCATCAAATAGGATTATTTATCCTTAAAAACCATTTTAAAAGTCATTTACTATTTGTTTTAAGTATTAAAGCATTTATATTTTAGAAATCATACTTTGATTGTTAATTTTTAAAAAATTAACAACAAGGTAGATACTATGAATAAAAAAATAAACACTATTTTTTTCATTTTCTTACTTATTTTTTTAATATCTGCAGTTTCTGCTGCATCTAATGAAAACAGCACAATAAGTGCTGACCAAAATTTCGATTCATCAAAAATAAGTCTTGAAAATGAAAATACAGAAACATTAACTGTAAAAGATAATGACAAGATAGAAAGTGAAACATTAACATCGAAAAATAGTGAAGAAACACTGAGCGTTAGTCAAACAACAGAAAAAACATCAAGTGTTGTTAAAAAAAAGACTACCTTAACAGCACCAGATGTAAAAATGTATTATAAAGATGGAACCAAGTTTACGGCAACCTTAAAATATGGCAAAAAAGTAATTCAAAATGCGAAAATTCAAATTCAAATTAACGGCCAAACCTACACAAAAACAACAGACAGCAAGGGAAAAGTATCTATAAATCTTAATTTAAACAGTGGAAGCTATACTGTATTAACTAAATGCAGCGGCAATAGCGAATTTGAACCAAGCAGTGCGAAAAGTACAGTTACAATAAAAAGTACAATAAAATGTAGCGATTTGACAAAATATTACAAGAATACAAAAGCATATTATTCTACATTTTATGACATAAAGGGAAAACTATTAAAGAATACTGCAGTTAAATTTAAACTAAACAACAAAATATATTCCGTTAAAACAAATTCCAAAGGTATCGGAAAATTATCCATAAATTTAAACCCTGGAAAATATAGCATCAGTTCAGTTAATCCGAAGACAACCGAAACAATTTCAAAAAGCATCACGATTAAATCACTGATAGAAACAAAAGATTTGACAATTTCCGAAGGAAATACTGGCAAATTTAATGTTAAAATTCTAAACAGCAATGGAAAAGTATCACCAAGCAAAAAAGTAACTCTGAAAGTTAATGGAAAAAGCTACACAAAAACAACAGATAAAAATGGAATTGCTACCCTTCCGATTTCACTGGGAGTGGGAAAATATACAATAACAACAGAATATGACGGGCTAAAATCTACAAACCGAATAACTGTCAACAAGCTAATAAAACATAGCGAATTTACACACTCATTTAAAATTCCAAACCATGTTAATGTGACAATGCCCTATGTGTTTCATAATTCAGTATATTCTCTCAAAACTGGGACTGACGGCATAATAAAATTACCAAAATACCAATACTTTGCAATACAGGTAGGTTCCAGTTCCTATAAATTTACTACAGGCCGTATTAGTGGATATGATGCCATCAATCTTGGTTATAAAGCCTATCTAATTCCTTTTGACAACAGCGGAGTTAAAAGTGATTTGAATAAAAATAATCTAAAGGGAAATGGCATTTTAATATATGACTCCGGGAAATTTACAGAAATTGAGTACAGAGATACAACAAACGACAATGTGGAAATGTTTGGAATCTATGCAGATAAGGGGATTGACGGTTTTGAAACATTGACATACACAAAAAACGATAAAATAACTGCAAAAGTGAATTTCAAAACATTATCATTTGATGAGATGGGCCTAAAATATAGTCTGTCAAAGTTTTACGGAAAAACCATCTACAACCCGAACTACAATGACATAGATGAAAATAGCGTAAAATTTGCAAATACATTGAAACCAGTAGAATTCAGCATGTTTGGAAGTTATGTGGTAGGATACATTTCAAAGGAAGATGTAATCACATCATTCAGTATCAATAAAAAGGAAGAACTTGAAAAAACAGAAACAATAAGCTATGGACTCAGCGACAAATACCGCAAAAACTATGGCTTTGAAGTTTTACAGTCATACACAATAGTCAATGAGAAAATTACGCAAAAGATTCTTGAAGATTGGATCAATGTAAATTCAAACTATATTACAAAATTCGGATTAATGAACTTATATGGAATGCATATGGCCTCACTTGAAACCGTTTGGCTTGCAGATGAGTTAGCTGAGAAATATTCAAAAGATTTTAATGTCAAGTGGAAACGTGGAAATACCCTGACAATTTTAGGCGGAATAAATCTTGATGATACTTATCTGCATATTTTAAATGCAGATATGGGAATGGAAGTTAAAGGAGAAGAAAATAATGTCCAGCTGTTTAGATTAATCAATTCAATGAATCTGCCTAATTTGGAAGATTATTCCATTTCAAAAGTTGCATGGAGATACATGGGCAATACGACAAATTCCCTAGACAACATTTTAAACGCTATGGCAAACGGCAGCTTCAGTATAACACAACTTGGTGAAATGATTTATATCTTTACAGAAGATTATAGCTCTGCAATTATTCTTAATTCTACCAGCGGAGTATCTGACGTTATTGTAAATCATGCCAATGCAACATACAAAGGATCAGCTATTTCAACAAGCGGAGACTGTTGCGGTGTTTTAACAATTCCCCGAGACATACTTTCTGGAATTAAAGATACCATTAATAACATTTATAAAGGAATAGACAGTTTAATAGGTAATGCAAAGCCTTTAAGTCAAATGATTTATGTTGGAGTTAAATTTGCTTTGGACAAAGTACTGACTGGTGCACCGGCAGTATGCATGGGATTATTTTCAACAATGATAATCATTCAAAACGTCGGAACAACATTTAGAGATGGTGTTCTGAATAAAAAAGAATGGCATAAGGCGATGGATGCATGTACTTTCACAAGACCAGGATATTTTCAAGGAAAAAAGGTTTTCAACATACCAAACAAAAATGGAGGTTATGACTATATTGAAGTAAAAATAAAAAATGACCTGACTCTAGATAGGAATAAAGCAGTATACATAAGTAATGGAAAAACCAAACAGTTAACTAAATCAGAAACATACCAATATTTTGATGAGGAATATTGTTTGCCAATAAGCATGCCCACCAAATATTGGGATAAAAGCTGGAATGGAGGTTAATATGGGATTAATTGAAGAATTTAAAAAAGAAAGCACAATATTACAAATATTAGATGTTGCATTTATCATTTCATTAATCTATGAAATATTGACTTTTAACGGTATTTTCATCTGTACAACAATACTTGGAATAATGGCAATAGTGAGATTTTATGAATGGTTTTCTAAAAAAGAAGAATGAAAGTTAAAATATTAATTTATTTTAACTTATTTTATTTTTTATAAAACGATAGCTTCTTGCGCTACTTCATCATTGTCTTCGTCGTCATATAATATATGAGCCAGCTTCAATAATTTTTCCTGACCTTTGACTTCATCCTTGAATAAAGGAACTTCAGCCACATGTTGATTAGGGAACTTTTGGTCGATTAAAGCCAAACGTTTTTGCTGCAATTTGTGTCTTGAATGGCAGAAATCACAATCGCAAATATCCGGCATTACCTGATTTACAATAACACTATCAACAGTAATGTCATATTTTCCCAGAGCTTCAAGTGCTCTTTCAGATTCATAAATAGACATTTCTTCAGGAATGACGACCATTTTAAATGTTGTCCTATCAGAATCAGCCAACACTTCTTTTGCCTTGTCAATTTGTTCTTTAGTTCTTTTCAAATCTTCTGAAGTTTGTGGGTCATCAACAGCATCCATGAACGGCATAATTTTCTTTAAAGCATTAGTTGCTCCACCTAATTTTGCTTTAAGCATCATCATTTTACCAACCCATGAATCCATAACTTCAGGGAATGACAATAATCTTAAAGTGTGTCCTGTAGGTGCTGTATCAAAAACGACAACATCATATTCATCAGAATTCATTACGGCCATAAACATTTCAAATGCAGCAGCCTCATCAGCACCAGGTGAAGATGATGCCATGTCCAATTGGTCGGATAAAAAGTCCATTCCCAAAAGTCCTCCGGAATCATCAGGATTTGCCGCTTTTTGAGCATCCAATTGTGCTTGCTTTTGAGCCATTGCCACATCAGGGTCAATTTCAACTGCAAATAAATTTGTTTTGATTTCTCTTGGGTAATTGCCAATCGGCACTTCAAGAGAATCAGATAAGGAATGAGCAGGGTCTGTTGATACAATTAAAGTTTTTTTACCTTGTTCAGCTAACCATAATGCTGTAGCGGAAGATACAGAAGTTTTTCCAACTCCTCCTTTCCCACCAATGAAAATAAATGTTGTTTTATCTTTGTTAAATTTGAAATAATCTTTAAAAGCCATAAAAATTTGCCTCCATAATAAACTTATTTTTGGTACGTATATTGATTTCAATGTACTACCTTTTAGTTACTAAATGTAATTTTAATAAATCATAGTATATAAAATTAGTTATTATAGTGAAATCCCAAACTTGATTAAGATAATATATTGAACTACATCAACATGCAGAAGTCCAGGTATTCTAGCATTTTAAGATAAATATGCTTAAATTTTTTTACAAAAACATTTAAGGTCCAAATAGATGCATAAAAAAGTTATAAGAAATATTTTACTTTATTTGTGGTAAATAACTATTTATCACCCATATTTACAATTAACTACTTTTTAGAAAATTATATTCAAACTTAACAACAAGTCTAAATTAGAATTTAAAAAAAAATTATTTATTTGAAATAAACCTAAAATATAATCATTGTTTCTAAACAAATGATAATCCCTATTTTAGGAGTTAATATCATGTCAAAAAATACAAGAATTATTGGACTAACTATATTGATAGCAGTTATTTTACTACTTATTTTTACATTATATGCTATGTCTGGTGATAATACAGAAACTGTTAAAATCGGATATTTGCCTACAGACCATGACGCAGCATTATTTGTCGCAAATGCTACCGGAATGTTTAAAGATGCAGGAATTGAAGTGGAATTATATGAATATAATAATGGTGGGGATATGATGAGTGCAATGGCCAGCGGTGAATTGGATGTTGGTTATGTTGGAATAACACCAGTAATATATTCCATATCCAAAGGAGTACCTGTAAAAATTGTTGCAGGAACTCAAAATGAGGGAAGCGGTTTGCTTGCCCATAGCTCATCAGTTAAATCAATCACTGATTTAAAAGGTAAGACCATAGTTACACCAGGTGAAGCATCAATACAAAGTGTATTATTAAAATATGATTTGAAGAAACACGGATTAAATACTTCCGACATTGAAAGTCCTACCATGAAGGTTTCTTCAATGAATGATGCATTAAAAACTGATGGTATTGATGCAATGTTAACATATGAACCTTATGTTACAATTTCAAAAAATATTAATAATCAGACTCTGGTGGAAAACTCTTCAGATATTTTGCCAGACCATCCATGCTGTGTTGTAATTATGAATGAAAAATTTTTATCAAAAGAATCTGACAAATCAAAAAAGATTTTAGATATACATAAAAGAGCAACTGAGAAAATAATAGAAAATCCTGAAGGAGCGATACAATATTTACCGCCACATATCGTTCCTGATTCTGAAATTGAAAAAGAAAGTTTAAAACATATCCAATGGGTAAGTGATTTAAACGACACTTATAAGAAAAATGTGAATGATTTCCTAAATATTGAAAAAGATTTAGGAATAATTAACGGAGATATACCTCAAGAAAAGTTATTTTCAGATATTTAAATTGATCTAAGTTACTGGAAGGTTTTAATATGAGTAGTTTGAGAGAAGAATACAGTAGAGAAATGTTAATATTACCTATTATTTTAATAATAATTTGGTATCTGATTTGTGACGTATTTCATCTAATTCCAAGTTTCATGTTTCCCGGACCAACAGATGTTGCAAATTCATTTGTAAAGTTAGTTGTTTCAGGCCAGCTTTTTAGAGATATCCTTGAAACACTCTATAAAGTATTGTTTGGTATGTTGCTAGCATCAGTAGTAGGTATAACATTGGGCATAATGTTGGGTTGGTTTAAACGATTAGAAAGATTATGTAGATTAGTTATCAGTATTTTAAGGCCTATCCCCCCAATTGCATGGATTCCTTTTTCAATAATATGGTTCGGTATTGGAGTAGGGCCGGCAGTATTCATAATTTTCATGGGATGTGTTTTTCCAATACTGATTTCAACAATCGATGGAGTGCATAGAACCGATCCTGTTTTAATAGAAGCAGCACAATCATTTGGAGCATCAAATACACAGATGTTAACTGAAGTAATCGTACCGTCAAGCGTGCCATATATTGTATCCGGACTTAAAGTAGCAATAGGTATTGCCTTAATGTGTACAATTTCCGGTGAGATGATTGGATCCAGTTCAGGTATAGGATATATGATTTTAACATCCACCAACCTATTTGATACAGGTTCAACAGTAGTTGGAATGTTAGTAATTGGTGTAATTGGTATAATTTTTGATTATATCTTTTCAAAAATACAGGAAAGAATATTCTGGTAAGGTGATAATATGACATTTGAAATAGAAAATGTATCAAAAGTTTTTGAATCAGGCGAAGGTAAAGAAGACGTAACCGCATTAAAGGATATTAACCTTACTATTGAAACCGGAGAATTCATATCCTTTGTAGGCCCATCAGGTTGCGGAAAAACAACATTGCTACGTATAATAGAAGGGTTTGAAAATCCTACAGAAGGTACCGTTAAAGATGATGGAAAAATAGTAACAGGACCTTCCAACGAAAGAGGTTTTATATTCCAGAACTATTCTCTCTATCCTTGGTTAAATGTCATT
>ONUN01000026.1 GCA_900320955.1 uncultured Methanobrevibacter sp.
TATTGCAATGAGTACTGACGGTGTTGGAAGTAAAATTTTAATTGCAGAAATGATGAATAAATACGATACTGTTGGTATAGACTGTATTGCCATGGTCGTCAATGATATACTTTGTGTAGGTGCAGAACCTATTGCATTAGTAGATTATCTTGCTGTTGAAAAACCAGACCCTGAAAGAGCTAGTGAAATTGCTGAAGGTCTTGTCAAAGGTGCCGAAGAATCAAAAATTGCAATTATAGGTGGTGAAACTGCTTCACTTCCTGGAATAATTAAAGATTTCGATTTAGCAGGTACTGGAATTGGTTTTGTAGATATCGATAAAATCATTACTGGTGAAAATATAAAACCTGGAAATGTATTGATTGGTATTGAAAGTAATGGAATCCATTCCAATGGATACAGTTTAGCAAGAAAAGCATTGTTTGATGATGCTGGATTTACTGTTGATGATAAAATGCCAAATGGGGATACAACTATCGGTGAAGAGTTAATAAGACCAACTGAATTATATGTTAAACCTATTGTAGCATTATTTGAAAAAGAATACAATATTAACGGACTTGCACATATTACTGGAGGCGGATTTACAAATCTCAGACGTTTGAAAAAAGGTGTCGGATATGATATTAATGACCTTCCAGAAGTTCCAGAAATATTCAAATTAATCTACGAACAAAATGTAGACATCAAAGAAATGTATAAAGTATTTAATATGGGTGTCGGTTTTGTTGTAATTGCTGAAGAAAATGAAGCTGAAAAAATAATGGATACTTTAAAAGAATACTGCAATTGTCAAATTATCGGTAAAGTAACAGATGATGAAAAAATCACTGTTAAAGCTTTTGAAGGATCTGAAATTGAATACTGATTTGATAAATAATTAAGAGGTGTGTGAATGAAAATAATGAAGGATAAAGAAATAGCTCTTGTAAAAGAAATATTAAAAAAGTTAGGAGCTAGTGAAGAAGACAGTGAATTTGTAGCTGAAGCAACAATAGATGCAGATTTAAAAGGATTTACATCACATGGACTTGGAAGATTTCCACAGTACTTAATTAGTATCGAAGCAGGAACAATAAACCTAAAAGATGACATCGTGATTGAAAAAGAAACACCAGCAATTGCTTTAATAAATGGTAATAGTGGCTTTGGACAAGCAGTATCTTATAAAGCAATGCAATTAGCAATTAAAAAGGCTAAAGAAGTAGGAATTGGATGTGTTGGTGTTCATAATACAAATCACTTCGGAGTAACCGGATTTTATTCTGATTTAGCATTAAGGGAAAACTGTATCGGATTGGTTCTTGCAAATACTGATCCTGCTATAGCACCATTAGGAGGAAGCCAAGCTTTAAAACATACATTACCGTAGACATGGCAACTTCAGTTACTGCCCGTGGAAAAATCATTGAATCAAAAAGAAAAGGTTTAGATTTGCCTGATGGATGGGCATTGGACAAAGATGGAAATCCAACTAACGACCCTGAAGCAGCACTTGAAGGATCAATTTTGCCATTCGGTGGCTTTAAAGGATATGCATTATCATTATTAATTGAAATTTTAACTGGACCATTAGTACAAGCAGGATATGGGCTTGGAGTAAGTGGTACAGCTTCACCAACTAACGATTGTACAAAAGGAGACTTATATGTTGTAATTGACCCATCCAAATTTGGAGACTTTGGAGAGTTTGTTGCAAATACCGAAGACTTTGTATCACAAGTCAGAGCCACTGGTGAAACTGTTGCAATTCCAGGAGATTTAGAAGTAAAAAGAATTGCTGATGCAGAAGCTAATGGTGTAGCAATTGATGAAAAATTATATGAACAATTAAAAGAAATCTGTGATGATTTGAATATCGACATAGATTCATACATCGAAGAATAATTATTATTCTTCAAATTCTTTTTTTTTAAAAATTTTAGCTTATTATTAGCAATTTAACGAGTTAATGAAAGCTTTTGCTTTATATGAAACGTTTAAATAGATTCCATTAAAGAAATATGATATATTTAATATATTTTATATTTTAAAGGTGGAAACTAATATGAAAAAAATATTGCTAATATTTTTGATTATGATAATAAGTGTTTGTGCCTTTTCTAATGTAAGTGCAGCAGATGCTCCCGATATTATCTCATCTGACAATTCAAGCACTATAGAAACGCAATCACTAAAAGAAACAATGACAGAAGAACTAATTGCAGATAATCAAGATAATACTCATAATTTAAAGTCTGGAGAAGATGAATATAGAAATATTCAACGTGAAATCGATGCTGCCGAAGAAGATTCCACAATTACTCTCAATGGAAATTATACATGTGATTATCTGATTAATGTTAATAAACCAATTAAAATCGTCGGAGCCGACGACGGTGCAGTTATAACATTCAATACAAGTAAAGATTACAGTTCCCCATTTTTTAATATTAACGCTTCAAATGTTGAATTAAATAATATAAAATTTATTGGAGGGCAGTTTTTATGGGGAGGTGCTTTAACTTGGCAAGGAGATAACGGTACCATAACAAACTGCGCATTTATAGACAATACTGCATTTAAAGAAAACGCAATTGGTGGTGCAATTCTCGTTTTAGGCAGCAACTGCAAAATAGAGAACAGCATTTTTATAAACAATCATGCAGCTCTACATGGAGGGGCTATTCTTTTGAACGGCAGTAATTGTACCATAACAAATTGTGAATTCAACGACAATATAGCAAACGGTGAAAAAAGTCATGGAGGAGCAATAGTTTTATGGGCAGATAACTGTATTATAAGTCATTGTAAATTCACAAACAACCATTGTACCGATTACGGAGGGGCAATTTCTGTACTTAAACAAAACAATACTATTAAATACTGTGAATTTTACAACAATTATATTACAAACAAATTAGATGAAAATGAATCTCAAGGAGGAGGTGCAATTTTCAGTGATGGATCTGATGGTTTAATAATTGACAATTGTACATTCATAGGAAATAAAGCACTTGAAGCATATGGAGGAGCCATAAACTTATATGATAATAATACTGTGAGAAAATCTTTCTTTAAAGATAATTTCGCCATGAGAGGTAATGATTTGATATATCCTTCACGTGATATCATACTTAATCATTTTGTGCTCGATTATGATGAACTTATTGAAGATGCAATTCCTGGAATTCCATATTCCGCGTTATTACGATTGAATAACACAATTGAACGTGTGAAAGTAAATTCCAGCGTTATTTTTTCTCCAGGACTTATTTTTGAATACGGATCAAGCGGTTCCATTTATGTAAATGTCAGTGGAGGAAAAATCGAACTCAAAAATATTCGAGTTTTAAACCATAAAGAAGCCAAAATTACTTATTCAAACAATGTTTTAACAATTTCCAATTTAAATGTTGGAAACTACACCCTTAGAGTTACCACAACACCAGATGAAAATCACACCACTGTTGATGGAGATTTAAATTTTACAGTTAAACAAGCAACTGCAGTCATTAAAGCGTCTAAATTAACTGTTGCTCTTAAAAGTGCAGGTGTCTGGACAATCACATTGGTCGATTCAAAAAATAACAAAGGCATTGCCAACATGCGACTCACCTTAAAAGTTTACACCGGCAAAAAATATAAAACAGCATATGTAACTACAAATTCAAAAGGAGTGGCATCATATAAAACCAAAGATTTGGGTGCAGGCAGTCATAAAATCATAGTAAGTGGAACACATTGTGGTTATAAATTTAATAAATTTGAATCAACTATTACAGTAGTAAAACAAACTCCATTGAAATTCAAATTGCAAAAAAGGACAAATGGAAAAAGTGGATCACTGCTTTCTTATTTAGTATTCAATAAGAATACAAACAAAGGAATTAACGGAGTTAAAATGAAAGTTTTAATATATACCGGTAAAAAATACAAAACTTACACTTTAACCACCAAAAAAATCAAATCCAACAAGAAAACCTACAATGGAGCTATCGGTTTTGCAACAAATAGTTTTTCAGCAGGAAAACATAAAGTCGTGTTTATGCCTGAAAACATTAAATATAAAGGAACAATTACAACTTCAATAACAATCCAGAAAAGTGCTACAAAAGGAATTAAATTTTTCCGTAAGATTTAAGGAATTTTTACATGATTTTCTTTTTGAAGGAGGAAAAAATGAATAAAAAAATATTATTGATACTTATTATAATGTTAAGTATTTTTACGGTTTCTAATGTAAGTGCAGCAAATGATTCAAACATAGCATCCGAAAATTTAACAATTATGGAAACACAAGTATCAGAAGAATTGGACGTTAACGAGCCAAACACACATTACATTACACCTGAAAGTAATCTTCAGGATACAATTGACCAAGCAGCAGCAGGAGATACTATTGTTCTTAACGGTACTTTTGAGATAAAAAATACTATCAATATCAATAAAACAATAAATATCCAAGGAAATGGCAATGTTGCCACAATTAAACCGACTGAACCTAGTTTTAAAGACATGAGATTAATAAATATTCAAAATTCTGCATCCAATGTAGTTTTAAGTAATCTAAAATTATATGGAGGTAAAGAAAATGATGGAGCGGCAATTCTTTGGGAAGGTAGTGCAGGAAGCATAAATAATTGTGAAATTATTCAAAATACTGGCAAAGAAAGCGGAACTATCTTATTAAAGGGAAACAACTGTAAGATTACTGATTCTACTTTCAAAGCTAATAAAGCACAAATTGCCGGTGCAATATTAATAGAAGGGGATGATTGCCAAATAGTAAATTGTACATTCAATGAAAATTCAGCATACAAATATGGAGGAGCAATATTAATTGAATCAAACAATTGTCTCATAACTGAGTGTACATTTAAAAATAACTTTGCATCACAAGGTGGAGGTGCAATTGTCTTAAAAGGTAAGGGAAATACAATTTCCAATAGTAAATTTAACCAGAACTATCTTAGAAATTATGAAAATGGATCAGATATAAGTGGTGGTGGAGCCATATTCAGCAGCTGTGAAATTACCGACATCACTAACTGTAGTTTCAATGGAAATAATGCTCCTAATTTGAATGGAGGTGCAATTAACTTAATTGAATACGGATTTATTCAAAATTCAAATTTTAAAGATAATACTGCATTATTTGGAAATGCAATATATTGTAATTCATCTTCAGTCATAACCTCAAATTATTTTGTTATCCAATACAATGAAAGCAACGAAGATACATTAAATATTTCTGAAAAAGTTCAGACCTATAACAACATATTCAACAAGACAAAAATCTCATCCAGTGTTGATTTTAGTGCAAGTATGATTTTTGAATATGGTGCATCCGGATCCATCCACGTAATTGTTGATGGAGGAACTGTTAAAAAAGAAAATATTCGAGTATTAAAGCATAAAGAAGCCAAAATTACTTATTCAAAAAGCATATTGACAATATCCGGTTTGGGAGTTGGAAGTTATATTCTTAGAGTTACTACAACCCCCGATGAAAACCACACTGCTGTTGATAAGGATTTAAATATAACTGTTAAAAAAGCGAATGCTGTAATTTCAGCATCTAAATTAACAGTTGCGCTTAATAGTGCCAGCATATGGTCCATAAAAATTATTAATTCTAAGACCCACAAACCTATACCAAAAATGAAACTCACTCTAAAAGTTTACACCGGCAAAAAATATAAAACAGTGCATGTAACTACAAATTCAAAAGGTGTAGCTTCATACAAAACTAAAGGTTTAAGTGCTGGAACCCATAAAATTGTGGTGAGCGGAACACATAGCGGATATAAATTCAATACATTAACATCTTCAATTAAAGTAATTAAACAAACTGCTTTGAAATTTAAATTGCAGGCCAGAACCTCTGATAGAGATGGTGCAATACTTTCATACATTGTTTCAAATAAAAAGACCAATAAGGGCATTAATGGAATTAAAATCAAATTCTTAATTTACACAGGTAAAAAATATAAAACATTTGTATTGAAAACCAAAAAGATTAAGGGAAGTACAAAAATTTATAATGGAGCAATAGGTTTTGCAACTAATGAATTTTCAGCAGGAACTCATAAAGTTAAAATATTACCATACGATTTGAAATATAAAGGATCTGCAACCAGTTCTATTGTTATAAAGAAAAGTGCTGCAAAAGGAGTTAAATTCTTCCGTAGCATTTAAGGTTGATGATTTTTATTTTCAAATTATTTATTTTTTTTTGAACTTTTTCGCAGTTAAGACAATTGTATAACTTGTTGAACAAAAATGATTATATATACATAAGACATAACTATAAATGTTAAATCATACTAATATTAAAAGTACAGAAAATCTATACACTTTTTTTTAAAAAATATGATTTTCATTAAAAGGAGGATAAAAGTTATGAAACTTAAAAACTCTTATATCTTATTAATGGCAATGGCTTTATTTCTATTAATAAGTATTGGATCTGCATGTGCCGCAGACACGGGCGCATCAGATACAGGTATCTTAACAGAAGATAGCTCTAGTGCAACTTTAAGTGAAGATACCAATGAGAAAATAGAAACTACAGTAGTGTCCGAAAATGTGAAAGTTAGTGAAAAGGACCCTGTAGAGATTCCAGTGACTGTAAAAGATAATAAAAGTGATATAATAAATATTGCAAAAGAAAATATTACAGTTAAAGAAGGAACTAAAGCAATAAATTTCAATTATAATAATTCAAAAATAGAAATTACTGATAAACTAGACATTGGTAATCATAGTTTAAATATTACATACTTAGGAAATGCTATTTACAAAAATTCTACAACAAAAATATTATTATCTATTTTTGGAGACAAAACATTAGATATACCATCAGTTGTTACCAGTGATGGTGTAAACGTTGAAATACCAATCACAATCTCTGATGGAGTAAGCAAATACACTCCAAATAAGGATAATTTAACATTAAATATAACCTATGTAGGTGATGATGGAAATAAAACATCAAAAATAATTGATGATTTTACTATAACAGATAATACAATCAGATTCGCATTAGATAACCTTAAATATATTGGTGCTACAATTAATGTGAATTCTACTGAAACAAAGAACTCTAAAAATGCAATCATCAAATTTGCAAGTGAAATTAATGCAAATGACATTACTGTTCGTGAAAATGAAAACAAAACCATCAAATTAACTGTTACAAGCACCAATAAGGAATTAAATATTACTTCAAAAGATTTAAAAGTAACTGAAGGCACTAAAGACCTCAAATTTACTTACGTTAACGAAACCCTTACAATTACAGATTCCCTCGCAAGAGGAAAACATGCTATAGCTATCAAATATATTGGTAACAACACCATTAATGAAGCTTCTAAAAATATAACTGTGAATGTTTATGGAAATCTTACTATTGAAGTAAATCCATCCAAATTAGATATTAACTCTACTAAAAAAGGAAAAGTTCAAGTTAATATTACTAACGGTATTAACAATACTGCATTTACTGCTGATGACATTACATTAAAGGTAACTACCAAAGTTGGAAATGACACCACTGTAATTAACGTGAAAAGCTTTGATGTAGTTAACGGAACAATTTCCTTTGAGCTTGAAAAGGCTGATTTTACTTCAGCAAATATGACAATTACCTACAAAAACACTACCTCAAAAACTATTACTTTAAATAGAATTTATAATATAAAAATTGAAGTGCTTGTCAATAAAAACCAATATCAAAACGGTGCATTTGAATTTAAATTAGTTGATCTTGATGACAATGCTGTTTCCCTTGAAGGCAAAACTTTAAGTTTATACACAACAGGAAATATCAGAGCAGGATTCAGTGCAACTGCGAATAAGGAAAATATTGTTTCATTCAAAACAGCTAACCTTTATGAATTCAATCAAAACTCCAGTTCACTTGAAATGACCAAGTTAGAAGTTGGAAAACATCTTGTGGAATTATCAACTACAGGCAATATCAAATCTACATCAGTTAAGACTAATTTAACAATTACCCAAGCAGAGATTAATATTAAAATTGCAAAATTTGAAGAAGAATTTGGAACTAAAAAGAATGTAACAATTACTGTTACTAATGAAAAAGATGGATCTGCTGTTCCAGGCATTACCCTTCATTTAAACATGCCTCAAACTACTGCTAAAGATTATTACTTCCAAACTGATTCCAATGGACAAAGTAAAATATCTGTTTCAAGTTTAGTTGCTGGAACTTACGATGTTACTGTAAACAATAATGACACCAAAAACATCAAAAGTGCGAAAAAAAGCGGTAAAATTACAATCACTAAAAAACCTGCTAAAATCGTCACAAAAAGTGTAACAGTATATTTCAATACTGGAAAAACAGCAACCATTAAAGTTACTGATAAAAATGGTAAAGCTTTATCAGGTGCACTTGTACTTGTAAGATTATATACTGGATCAAAATCCCAAAATTACCTTTTCCAAACAACCACTAAAGGAACAATATCATTTTCCGCATCATTATCTGTTGGAAAACACAAAATGGTCGTTGACACCAGTGCTGATCCTAGATATAATGCTCCTAAGGTAACTAAATATATTACAGTTAAAAAAGCTACTGCAAAACTTATTGCACCAAAATTAACAACCTATTATAAAGGTAATAAATACTTTACTGTAACTTTAAAAAATTCAAAAAATAACAAAGGAATTTATGATGCTAAATTAAATATTAAGGTTTTTGTCTCCAAATACAGATATTACAACTATAAAGGAAGTACTGGTGCAAATGGTCAAATTAGACTTTCACTTGACAATTTAAAACCAGGATCTTACAATGTTGTTGTTGAAAAAGGAGAATCCAAAAACTATACTGCAGCAAAAATTTCATCAAAAATTGTTATTAAAAAAGCTCCAACTAAATTAACTCCTAAGAAATTAACTGCTAAAAAAGGAGTAAAAAAATACTTCCAGGTTACTGTTAAAAACATAAAAACCAAGAAAGTAATCAAAGGAGTTAAAATAAAGATTAAAGTTTTCACAGGTAAAAAATATAAAGCTTACACTGTAAAAACTAATTCAAAAGGAATTGCAAATCTTAATGTAAAATCCATAAAAGTTGGAACTCATAAGGTTATTGTAAGTTCAGCAAACAAATACTGTGTAGCAAAAACTGCAAGATCCACAATTAAAATAACAAAATAAAATTAAAGAGAAATTAATTTCTCTTACTTTTTTTCTTTTTTATATTTCGCATAAAAACCATCAGTATCTGCATATATTGCATAAAAACCATATTCTTCTGCTTTTTTAATTGATGATTTTATGTATTGTCTTCCCCAGGAAGTAATAGCTTTTGCACATTCAAAAGAATACCATCTGAATCTAGGGAAACCATAAATTCCATACATTGTATTAGCCAATCTTTTAATAGCCTGTTGCTGAACATCTAATGCTTTCTTTTGCTGCAAATCATCTGATGCCTTCATTTCACGTTTAATTCTAAACCTTTCCTGCAATATTTTATCAATAACTGATGGAATAAAACCTTGAGGGGTTTTTTTGAATTTTAAACCATGCTCCGGAGAAATATTATAATCATCTTCATTCTCGACATCACCCAAAACCATTACATCCGGAGAAATGTTTTTTGAAATGATAATGCTTGGATATAGACTCCTGAAATCGAATTGAACTAAATTTTCATGAAGTCCAGTTTCAGGTTCCCTTACGTATCCACCCTCATTGTCTTCAGCATTTGCACGGTCGGCAAAATTAGCTCCCTGTTTGTTTGGGACAACTTCATTGTCAAAATAAGCCTGTTTAACTAAAAACCATTCGGCCTGTTGACCTGTAGCCATACGACTTACATCAAACAAAGGCTGACCAATAATACGAGTAAGTTCTAAATTAAGAGGCAATGTTTGTTCTGCTATCTTTAAAGTTGAAACAACATCGTCAAGTGAATAATCAAACAGATTATCCAACTCCTCACCACCATTATCCCAGAATTCCCAAATTCTCTCACCGGGAACATCAATTTTTTCCTCACCAAAAAGTTCATAATAAACTCTTTCCAATGTATATCTCTCAAGTGACATATATCTTCTCATAACAAGGTACAAATCTACATGAATCAAGCCTTTCAGAGATGCTGCATTAGCATAACCTCTTCTAATATACTTGACCTCAGATCCATCCATTCCTATATCCAAATCAACATCCAAAATCTTTGCCCTGTCCTTAAGATATGGGAAATCAAAATTATCAGAATTATATCCCACAATAATATCAACATTATTTGTCTTGATAATGTTTGCAAATTCTTCAATCATCTCTTTTTCGGATCCGACCTGATTTACAAAATCATTTCTATCTTTTGAATTTGTTTTAGTGGAAATTACTTGGTTAACACCGAAATTACTGGCCACACCAATCATGATAATTTCATCCTCTTCAGAATTCGGCATACCATGAGGGTTTCTAACCTCCAAGTCAAAACTCAAAATTCTAAATTTCTGAGGATAATCAGGAACACGTTTTAACTCTTCAGTGAGCTTAATGATTTGAATATCCTGTTTTTTAGAGTCCAAATTTAAAAATGAATCTAATTCCTCACCGACAGCAGTCACTTCAGTCATTGGAATAACATCCCTGTCCATCAGGTATCTTCTATAAAATGGAATATCAAATTCACGGATTTGAACTACACTTTCAAGATCCCTTAACTTATCCCGATTTTTTGCGAGCTCCTGAGGATGTTCGAATGTAACTTTAATAAATTCCTTTTCAACTTGAAAGTCCTTTTTGATGACTTTTTCGATGGAAATTACATCCAAATTATCCTGAATTTCTTCAATACCTCTGTCGATATCATCACAAACAACATATAAATAAGGTTCAAATGTATCATCCAATAAAATCACATTTTCATCGCCATTTTTTGAAAACAGACGAATGACAGGCTTATCATCATATGTTACATAATCAATATCAAGAATAACAACGTTCTTTTCCATTTAATCATCCCCAAGAAGATATTCATTCCTATAACTATCTAAAACGGCATATGTAATTCCCAAAATTAATGGGCCAATAATAAATCCTACAATACCATAGACCAATGGACCTGCCAGAAATCCAATTAACAATATTAACGGATGAATATCTGCATAATGACTTGACAAAGCAGGCCTAATATACATATCAACAGTGCTTAAGAAAAATCCAAAGAACAGAACAATGACTGCACGAATATAATTGCCTGATGCCACATCTATAAAGAACAATGCCCAATATATTGGCCATGGTCCAAATACAGGGATTAATTGAAGAATACCGGTCAATACACCTAAAAATATACCAAATGGATATCCTAAAATTGAATAACCGATACAACCGAAAATTCCAATAATGACAGATGTTAAAAAGTGCCCATAAAAAATACTTTTCAACACATTTTCTATGGATTTTAGTGTATTGTCAAAGAAATGTTTGGAATCGTCTGGAACAAAAGATCTGATAAAGTCCAAACAGTTATCTCCATCACGGACAAAGTAAAATACAGAACAGACCAGTATAAATAAATCCAAGGTAATGTTTGCAAACTTGCTTACAAATTTAACAGAATAATTAAGAATATAACTTCCAATATCATTAATTGCTGAGTCCAAATAAGAATTAATTGAATTAACATCAACTCCTGGCGGCAAATACCCTGAAATTTGATACATTGCACTATTTATATCAGTATCCGGATTATTGGCTAAAATCCAAGTGACAAAAGTCGATACTTCAAATATTATATAACCTACAAGCAGTATCAAAGGTATTAACACAACAACTATTGCAAGTAAAATAGAAATTGAAGAATACTTTAATTTGGATTGGATTTTATTGGCAACAGGCCTAATTCCATAGGCCAAAATAGCTCCCAAAAGAACCATATTTAAAACGGGAAATATAAACATTAAAGAAATTACAAGTAAAACTATTATAAATAGTATTGGAGTATTTAAATAATCTTTAATGTTTATTCCCATATCAACCACTCAACTTTAGTATTTTACACCAGAAGCGTCCCTTCTGTATTTTGCAAATTCATCAATCTTGTAAATTTTCTCATTTTCAAAAACAGGACCTTCCACACAAATTCTCCAACCTTCACTGTCAACACAACATTGACCACATACTCCCAGAGCACATTTCATATATCTTTCAAGAGAATATTGGCCAGGTATTGATGCATCTTCAAGAATATCAAATATTCCTTTCATCATTATCTCAGGTCCACAGACAAATGCATAATCATAAGTCCTATCTTTAAGTAAATCATTTAGGCAATCTGTAGCAAATCCCTTAAATCCAAAACTGCCATCATCAGTACAATGATGAACATTTGCACCTGTTTTTTCAAGAGAATCTGCAAACAATAATTCATCTTTTGTTTGGGCTGCAACTATAACATCAACATTATTTCCCTTTTCGATTAAATCACTAGCTATCGCATTTATTGGAGCCATACCAACTCCACCACCAATAGCCACTATGTTTTTGCCCTCAAATGAATTATTAAAACCGTTACCATAACTTCCCCTTATACCTATTTCATCGCCAACTTTCAGGTCGTGTAATTGGGAAGTGAACTCTCCAATATTTTTAACACTAATTGCCAATTCATCATCATTAATCTGAGAAATAGACATTGGCTTTTCGTTTCTGAAGTTCCAAACCATTAAAAATTCACCAGGATTTGGACATCCAAATTTATCCATATCCCAATTAAATTTAAAAGTTTTGATTGTAGGAGTTTCTTCAATAATTTCGGTTATTTCAACAATTTTCGGTTCGTTAATCATGTTTTACAACTCCCTATGTGCAAGTCCCACCATCTCATCGATTGATGAATATCCTTTTTCAGTCATAAACTTTTCCAATCCGAGATTGATATTGTTAAACACTTCAACACCTTCATCCATAATGGCAGTTCCTATTTGAACTGCTCTTGCGCCAGCAAAGATAAATTCAACCACATCTTCAAAAGTATATATTCCCCCAACACCAATTAAAGGAATATCTACCGCCTCATAAACTGAATAAACATTACTAATTGCAATAGGCTTAATTGCACGACCGCTCATTCCTCCGGATTTATGGAATAAGACAGGACGAGCAACATCAATATTGATTTTCATTCCAGGACCTAAAGTGTTAATGAGGGATATTGCATCTGCGCCTGCATCCTCACAGGTTTTTGCAATTTCAGTAATATCAGTGACATTTGGTGTTAATTTTGCTATAATCGGAACATCACTTGCATCTTTTGCCGCTGATACAATCGTATGGCTTAAATTGCAATCCTGACCAATTGATGCACCGAAACCTTCCATTGCATGAGGACATGAAATATTTAGCTCAATCATGTCAACATATTCCTGAACATCACTTACCAATGAAGAAAATTCATCTGGTGTAGCCCCATATATGGAAGCGATAACGACATTGTTTTTTCTTTCAATCCTTTTCAGTTCCTCTTTAAAATTGTCAACACCAGGATTTGAAAGCCCAATAGCATTTAAAATGCCTCCTTCAACTGCAACAGTTGTTGGATTCGGATAACCTGGATGAGGATTTAGTGAAAAAGATTTTGTAACGACTCCACCAGCACCTGATTTTAAAATCCAATTCATGGATGAAGCATTACTTCCCATAATGCCTGCAGCCAACATTAACGGATTTCTAAATTCCACTCCACAAATATCTGTTTTTAACATAGTACCATCTTTGTAATTAATTATTTAATTAGTTTTTGTTAATTTATCAATGATTTCTTGATATTTCTCATTTTGTAATTTTAAACTGATAACATTAGTTTTATTGGACTTTATGATTTCTTCTTTTGATTTAATCAGATTATCTATTTGTTCATCCTGTTTTTGAATTATCGCATCTTTTTGTTTTAATAAATCTTCATAAGTTTTTGATATTTTTTTAAGTTGGACTTCCAGGTTTTCAGTGTTTGCATTTAACTGTTGCTTGTAATCATCAATCAGAGACCTCAAATATTTTACCTGATCCTGCTTATCTTCAATGATTGATTCCTTTTCTTTAATTTTTTCGGCCAAATCATCCAATTCATTAATTCTTGCCTTATCATAGTCAATTTTTGTATCCAATTTGTCTTCCAAGTTTTTCTTTTCATACTTAAGCTTGGTAGAGTATAATTTTAATTTATTGATTTCCTCATTTTTGCTTTCAAGCTCCATCGACAACTCATCAATTTCAGCATTTTTAAGTTCCAACTCATATTTTAAATCATCTAAACTATCTTGTGACATACATTTAATAGTTTAAATTTTATCCTAAAAAAATACTTGGATATCTTACGATGAAAAACTCACAATAGCAATTGAAAATACTTATTAAAAATAAAATGAATAATTTACATTATGGAATGTTATATTACTTACAGTGTTAAAGGATTTTATGCATTTAACAATGAAAACTACGACGAAATCATCATCGAATCAAATAAACGATTATCAGATTATTCCAATGACAAAATAACTATCCAAACCCCAAATCAGGCGGGAGAATATTTAAGAAATAATTTTGAAAAGTTCAATTTGAATGATGAAGAAATCAGTGAAATCTATCAAAGATTTGCCATTTATAAAATTAAAAAGGAATCAGCAAGCGAGGACAAACATCTAATCCAGGCCATCAATTCCATTGATGAAATAGACGAAACAATTTCCAAATTAATTGAACGCATTAGGGAATGGTACGCACTATACTTTCCCGAAATGGATGTCATTAAAAATAATGAGACCTACATAAGACTAATATCACAAAACAAATCCAAAGAAAAAATTATGGAAGCCAAACCGGACGCATTCCCAATCAATGTCATGGATTTGGAAGACGACATTAATCCCCAAGATTTGGAAATAATGAACAAGTATGCAAATTCAATTTTTGAACTTCAAAAAACAAGAAAAGAAATTGAAGACTACATTGACATTAAAATGGACACAATCGCCCCTAATTTAAAACTAATCGTTGGATCATCACTTGGTGCCAAGTTGATTTCACATGCAGGAGGACTTAAACGTCTTGCAACCTATCCATCAAGTACCGTTCAGATTATGGGTGCTGAAAAAGCATTGTTTAGACACCTGAAAAGTGGAGACAGACCTCCAAAATACGGTTTGATTTACCAGCACCCCCAAGTAAGAGGTGCAAAATGGTGGAATCGAGGAAAAATTGCCCGTATGCTTGCAGGTAAAATTTCTTTAGCCGTCAGAAGAGATGTTTTCACCAAAACTTTTGATGAAAATGCTTTTGAAGACTTTATCCAAAAAACAGAAGAAATTGAAAAGGACAATCCATTTCCAACAAAAACAACTAGGAAAAGAAAAGAAGAAAAAGGCAAATCAAGAAATAAGAGGAGAAAAGGTAAAAAAAGAAAAAGAAGGAGATAGCTTATGAATGTTTATTTTAAAGATGGGAATGTTGCAACAAAGAATTTGAATCCTGGAATTTCAGTTTACGGTGAAGAATTAATCAAAGAGGATGAAGAATACAGATTATGGAATCCAAGACGTTCAAAATTAGCGGCTGCTCTTTTAAATGGATTGGAAAATCTGGAGATTTTAGACACATCAAAAGTTCTATACTTAGGTGCATCAACCGGAACAACAGTTTCACATATTTCTGATATCGTAATCAATGGAAAAGTATATGCAGTTGAATTTTCACCAACTACAGCTAAAAAATTGGTTCGGCTTTCACATCAAAGACTTAACATTGCTCCAATTTTAGGTGATGCAACCAAACCCAAAGGATATTTGAATCTAGTTGAAAAAAGTGACTTGGTATACTGTGATGTTGCCCAGCCAACACAAAGCGAATTATTTATGAAAAATATGAATTTATTTGCAAAGGATGATGGTGTTGGTCTTTTAATGATAAAAGCCAGAAGTATTGATGTAGTACAAAAACCTAAAAAGATTTTTAAGGAACAAGAGAGGAAATTGAAAGAAAAAGGTTTTAAGATTGTTGAAAAAGTAAAATTGGAACCATACGAAAAAGACCATATTGCGTTTTTAGTTGAAAAAAATTTTTAAGTAAAAACAACAGAAAATCAATTGACAATGAGCTAAAAATAGCTTTAAGAAAATTAAAAACTTACTACAAAAACCGCCAAAAAGTATTATTTAGATAAGTATCAAAATACATCACACTTTGCAACCTCACCATTATAACAGTTTTTATATTCATCACTGCCGCATTATTCAACTATTACATCAGAATATAATAAATATTAAGAATAACTACATAATATTACGGTAAATGTGAGATTATGTTAAAAACTAAATATTTTTATATAATACTTTTAATATTTTTATTGTTTATTATCCCTGTGACAAGCGCAAGCGATAATAATACTGATTTAACTGAAATAAACAGTATAACTACAATTTCAGATAATAATATACTAAATGAAAAGCTCGATAATACTGAAGACATTTTATCCGTTGCCACCCCACATAAAGAATTGACAGACGATGACCTTAAAAATGATTCAAACATTTACTTAGAAAATGGAGAATATGACTATAATCAGAAATACAAACACAAAAACATTACATTTATCGGTGAAGACACATCAAAAACTATCATCAACGGTAACGGGAGCACTATCAATATAACCGAATTTGTATCCTTCAACAATCTTACCCTGAAAAACATCAGAATCTATGCTCCCGAAAGCCTGACTGCAGTGAATGTTATTTTCAAAGATTTTAAATATAATCATTCTAAAGACTTTCCAACAGGAATGATTTACAACGGCTACAGTGACAGCAGCAATATCAATCTGGTGAATTGTACATTTTACAATAACACCCTTTTAGATGCAGGCATTTTAGAAGCATATTACAGCACAGTGAATATTAAAGACTCAAAAATCATTGACAACGAAAATGTCGAATCAGATGCATATATAACTTATGGAATAATTTATGCTGAAAAATCAGATTTCAACATTTCCAACTGCGAATTTATCAACAACAAAGTAGGATCTGCTTCAGGAGTATTGACTTGTGAAAAATCGCCAATCAATATAATCAATTCCAAATTCGTGAACAATACCGCAAAAAGCACCCCATGTATTCGTGTAAATAAGGCAGATGCTTCAATTGAGGGTTGTGAATTCATTAACAATACTGGCACATCTACTTACGGATCAGTCTATACATTTATGGGCAATCTTTATATATCCAATTGCGAATTTATAAACAATACTGCAGGGAAAAGAGGTGGATCAATATGTTATACAACTTACGACCTTTTAAATTTCACTGTTAACAATTGTACATTTTATAATTCAAAAGCAAAGCAAACTGGAGGGTCCATTTATATCTCTTGTGGAAACATCAATTTCAACGATTGTAAGTTTCATAATTCCCAAGCCGATAGGGGAGGTGCAATATTATTTGAAAATGTATTTGATTATCCATTTCTAATAAACATCACCTCAACTGAGTTTATCAATTGCTCTTCAACATCAAGAGGTGGAGCAATATATTGTAGCGATTCCCACTCATTAATTGGATTTAATATATCAATAGTTAATGCTAAATCAAAATATGGTGCGGGAATATTCATCAGCTATTGTAATTCAACATTCGATAATCTGACCATAACAAATTCATCAAGCATCAATGGAGCTTATTTTCACCAAGATGGAGATTTAAAGTTGATAAACTCACTACTCTCATCAAATACTGGTGATTTTGGATCTGCAATATATCTAACAGATATGCGAAATGTGGTAATTGAAAACAATACATTTAAAAATAATAATGCCAGCGGTTATGGCAGCGCAATTTATATCGTTTCCAAATCAACTCAAGATTTTTCAAAAAATAATTATGAGAATAATTCAGCAAAAGACAATAAAACCGTATATGTCAATTACATTTCATATGATAAGGATAATCTAATAATTATCAGCAGAAATTACACATTTTTCATAGGCAATTATGCTGATACTGATTACATCCCCCCATATTACAATTTAGTTGACTTAAACCAGACTACTTCCGTTAAGAACCAGGATGATGAGGGTAACTGCTGGGCTTTTGCAGCAATTGGAGGATTAGAGTCAAATGTCTTAAAAGCACATAACTTATTACTGGACCTTTCAGAAAACAACATGAAAAACATTGCAAGTAACACATCACCATTCGGTTGGATTTATGAACCAAATTATGGAGGATATCCCAATACACACACAGGTTACCTTGTAAGTTGGCTAGGTCCCGTTTTAGAAGAGGATGACCCATATATTGAGATTAGCCGATATTCAAATTTGTTTGATAGTGTATTGCACGTTCAAAATATTTTAAACCTTAAAAGGGATAACTTCACAGACAATGATGAAATTAAAAAAGCTATAATGAAATATGGAGGAGCAGTATCCAATATCTATTCAACAAATTCTGTTAAGCAGTATTACAATGAATCCATTTATTCCAATCATGAAATTGTTATTGTAGGTTGGAATGATACAATGGAAATACCTAATGCTCCAGGACTAGGAGCATGGATTTGTAAAAACAGTTGGGGCCATGACTGGGGAGAAGACGGTTATTTCTATGTTTCATATTATGATACTTCCTGTCCTCCAAATTCCTACTTTTTAGGAACATCCGTGATTATATTCAACAGTACAATAAAATATGAGAAAAATTACCAGTACGACCAGGCACAAAATGATTTCATCAATACCCAAAATAATACAGTATGGTATAAAAACAGATTCAATGCAACCAACAATGAACTTTTAGCCGGAGCATCCACATATTTCAAGGAAGATAGCTTTTGGAATTTATCAGTCTACGTCAACAATGATTTAAAGTTAAGCAAATCAGGATTTTCAAAATCAGGATACTGGACAATTGAACTCGGAGAGTTCATTCCATTGGAAATTGGTGATGTTTTTGAAATAGAATTCCAAATCAATCACCAGAATGCCAGCGTCCCAATCTGTGAAGGGATAAACTATGTCAATAAATTTTACAGCGAAAACATTTCATTTATAAGCTTTGACGGTGAAAACTGGACTGACCTCTATAATTATGATCCATATAATACCGAAGAAACCGCCCTGCAGGTAGCATGCATCAAAGCATTCACAGTGCTTAACAATGAAACATTCACAATGCTTTCCCATCAAATCGAAAACCATGGAAATTATCTTGAATTAGCAAATGATTATACATATACAGATATCGATAAGAAATTTGAAAATGGAATCACAATCAGCAAAGACAACTTCACAATTGATGGAAAAGGACACACAATCAACGGAGCAGGACTTGCAAGAATATTCAACATTCAAGCAAACAATGTAACCTTGAAAAACATTAAATTCTTTAATGGCAATGCTACTTATGGTGGAGCAATCTACAATAATGGTAAAACAACCATAGACAACTCTAAATTCATTGACAACAATGCAACTGAAGGCAGTGCAATTAAAACCCAAACCGACATGATTATCAGCAATTCTGAATTCATAGGCAATGGTGAAAATTGCATTGATGTTAACATAGGTGCTAAAATAACTTTAGATAATGTTACAAATGATGTTCCATTGGTAAACGATACAGTAAGCATGAGTATTCTTGAAGCTAAAGATGTTGTTTACGGTAATTCAGTCAACATCAAAGTTCAGGTAAACAGCAGCACCATATACCCATTGAACAGTGGTAAAGTGGTTGTTAGAGTTAATAATGTTGAATATTATGCTGATGTAAAAGATGGAGTCGCAACACTTGTTATTCCTAAATTAAATGCTGTAACTTACAATGCCAATATTACATACATTGACAATAACATCATAAGAGCAGAAATTCCCGTTAATTTCACTGTAAATAAAAAACACATTACAATTAATGCAAAAAATGCGGCATATACGATTAATTACGGCGGAACCTACAAAGTTAACTTCAAAAGTATAACTGATGGAATCAAAGTAACATTTACACTAAACAGCAAAAAAATTGGAACTTCCACCATCAAAAAAGGATCTGCTTCAATAAAATTAACTGCAAAAATCCTAAAAACTGCAAAAGCCGGTAAAAAGAACATGGTAATTAAAATTGTAAATAGTAATTACAGTCCAACAAGTAAAACTATCAAAATTACCATCAATAAAGAGAAAACAAAAATAATCGCCAAATCAAAAACATTCAAAAGAACTACAAAAATCAAAAAATACACAATAATCCTGAAAAACAGCAAAAAAGCAATGAAAAAAGCAATAGTAACCTTAAAAGTTAAAGGTAAAACATACAAAGCAAAAACCAACAGCAAAGGCAAAGCAACCTTTAAAATTACTAAGCTAACTAAAAAAGGAACTTACAAAGCAGCAATTACCTATAAAGGAAACAACTACTACTACAAAGTAACTAAAAACACTAAAATTAAAATCAAATAATGAAAAGAGTTATTCTTTTTATTTTTAGACAATAGTTTGATTCAAATTCAGTACCCAAAATCTTTTATTTCAGTAATTTTCCAGCCATTAATAAATATATCCTAAAAATAATTAAAATTAATTAGATATTCTAAAAACAAAGCCTTTAGATTTATTTGAAATTTTATCTTATGAAAAACAAGAATGTTTGTTGGAGCATTAGTAAAAAAATATCCAATCAACGCTCTACTGAATATCACTACCTCAGAAATTATATGATTCAAAATACTTGAAAATTTCATCAAATAGAACAAATATTTAATGATTCTACAACACAACCCCTAAAAACTAAAGGCAATTAAAATGTTAAATCAAAATCTACCAAATATCAAAGGAAAACCTAAGATTAAATTTTTAAAATTAACCAAATTGCAAAACAAAACCTATACAAAAAAGACAATAATGCAATGTCCATCAAGGAAAAATTTTTGAAAAAATCACTTGATTTTTGAGAGAAAATCAACAAAAAAATACTTCTAAGAAAAGTAAAAAATTACTACAAAAATTGCCAAAAAGTATTACCTAGATAGCTTTTTATACTATAAAATTAAATATAATAAATGCTAATGCAAATAAAATAAAAGTTCATTGAAACGTCCTTTAGGTTGATTCACTCTATTAATTAATTTGCTTATTTTATTTAAAAAAGTATTACTTACCTATGCCCTAATTTGCTTAGAAAATTATATTCTTTATCAAAAAATTAAATCAAATAACATTTTAAATTAAAATTAATATTACCTTAACTACGAAAAAAACACAGTAAAAACAACATGGATTTACACTTGAAACATGAAAAAAAGAAATTTGAAATGAAATAATTTTCAAGTGATTTTCGAAAACCAGCTCAAAAAATAATGGCAGAGAGTGTCCGGAAATAGTTGATTTTTATTAATACTAATAGATAAATAAGATAATACTCAAAATTTCCAATTGATTTAATGGGAATTTAAAAGATTC
>ONUN01000029.1 GCA_900320955.1 uncultured Methanobrevibacter sp.
TCAATAATAATAAAAATGCTATGAAATAAAAAACAATATGTCCGTTTTCATAACTATTAATAAATTATATTAACTTAATAGTATTTAAAGGTTTAGTAAAAAAGCATTAAAACAACGAAAATTTTTCATAATGAAAAATAATTGTTAATTCCCAACTGATTTACTCCCTCCGGACAATTTTTAAACCTACATTCGGGTCCTCGCATAATTTCGGAAGATGGATGAAAGTATCCTTATTTGCCTTTTTAACATTCATATCAAGATTTTCCCATGAAACCAAATTTGGATTGTGGGAGTGGTGAATACCATCCTCGATTTTTTTAATATCCGATTCATCAATTGGAAGATGTCCATATCCTAAATTAAGTTTAAGTTTTAACCATCCCTCATGTTCCCTTCTGGCGAAATATTCTATATCATCTTCATCAAATCTATAAATCTCATCCCTTGGATCATTTAGAGAAACCAATTCGAATCCTTTTTCTTTCAAAATTTTAACCAAATAATCTGCCTGCTTATAATTGGAATACTGAACATATTTCGGCAATTCCTTAAATCTTTTTTCACCATCAGACTTATCATCCAAACTGCCGGTTTCATAAAACTGATGCATTTTAAAGGTAAGCAATCTAATTTTATTTCTAACAACTTTCAGACCAATTGAATTTAAAAGGTTTGGAATATTTTCAGTTGCCCTTCTATCCATGTCCTTTATATTCTCAGGAAGCTTTTCCCATGGGACCAGATAAGGTGTTCTTCGCTCTTCGTGATTTTTTATATCACCATAAGACCAGCCAGTACCTTTTCTTTCCCTACACCAGTCAACATGCTCAAATATCGCCAAGTCCTCAATTTCCTTTTGGTCGAATTTGGTAATCTCATCCCTTTCATCATTAATGTGTGCGATTTCACATCCTATCATATTCAATTTTTTTGGAATTGATTTTGCCTGGCGAACATTGGATATCTTATAATCCGGACTTAAGTCTTCAAAATCACATAAATAGGAGCATTTCTCCCTATAATCTTCAATTTCCTTTTCATCTCCTTTTTTAATGGCTTCATCAAGTTTAACCCTCAATTCCTTATTGTACTCTTCGTTGATTTGCCAGGCCAATTTTTCAACATTTCTCAGTAAAATATTTGGAGTTTGAATTTCCGCAATGGAAATGTCCCTTATCACATTATCCAATTCAATTTTTGTTCTGATGGATAATTTTCCAAGGAAAATGTCCTGAATCTCTAAAATATTATCAATCACGTCATCCTTCTTTTTGGAAAATCCCAAGCCTATAGGACCATTATTTAAAATATAGATAACCTTCATGTATTCATCATCAATGACAACATCCAAATCATTTACATGATTTTCCTTTACATCCAAAACGCCGTAAGGCTGTCTGTTCCATTCCTGAAGCTCATCACATAGAATTAATAAATAAGAAATAGGAGACTGTTTCGGCCTTAGCTTGCCAAAATTGAATGGTTCATTTTGAAGGGCATTACTGTAATAATTATGAAGCAGTATTGCAGTAGCACTATCTACAATAGGATAGAAGAAGAAATCCTTATCTTTTTTTGCATATTTCTGTATCAATTTACCGTATGAATTCAAAACTAAAATAGCTGAGAAAAATCCATGATCAACAAAACCTCTTTCAGTCATGAATCTTGGAAAAGCATTCAAATGTTTGATTAATTTTTTATATACCTCATTATCAAATCCAAAGTCCAATTTGAGCTTATGTGCCATGATATCTGTCGGTTTAAATAAATCAAGAATTTTAGAATCGGGATATCTTTCACGATAGTGGTCAGCATAGTCAAATGGATCCAACTTTGCAATGACATTAAATTCTTCGAAATCCCTAAAATCAAGACCCATCCTGACATTGTCATAGCTATGGGAAATGTTTTTTATTCCATCATCTATTAGCTTATCCAGCTGTTTGCCGATTATTTCAAATGGATAACCTATGTCATGAAACAGCGCCGCCACACCCCAGCGATATAGGAATTCCTCATGTGAAAAATTGCCATCAATCCTATAATATTTTTTATAATGCTTATTTTTAAGAATATAATCTTGAAATATGGTTCTGTAAGATTGATTTTGAGCATATACTGCCAAACCCAATATGAAAACATTGACTGAGTGAATGAAATGGTCTCTCTGCCAGTTAATCAGTTCACCTGTATTTTCCTCATACTTTCTCATTATGTCTACCAAATCAAGAAGGGAATTAGGTTCGCTAATCAAAATGTCAGGGCTTTTTTCATCGATTTCACTTTTGTCTTCCGGAGTGATTTGATACATCATGAAAAAAGTTTGATATACCTCATAAGCAGTATAGTTAGATTGATGACTTAAAAATACGTCAATTGCCGCTTTAAGAAGTCCTTTATAGTCATGATTGCTTTTTGTACCATCCCTGAATACGAGATTATCATCATATAAAACTAGCTTGTCAAAGAAGTTATCAACATACTTGCTGATATTAGTGGAATTACTCCCGATAGCCATAATTTTCACCAATGCTAATTTTTAACAATTTTCAGGCCAACATTTCCACATAATTGAGGGAGGTTTCTGAATGTGCGTCTGTTAAGCTCCTTGGTTTCATGGTCAAGCAGGTCCCATTCGACCAAATTAGGATTTGTTTTTGCCACATCATCTTTTACAGCATCATATGTCCATCCCAAGTTAACTTTAAGTTTATACCATGCATTATGTTCCCTTTTAGCCAGATATTCAATTGAATCATCATCAAATGACATTACTGCCTTACCTGAATCTTCAACATCAAGTACATCATAACCCAGTTCGGATAGGATTTTTACAAGGAAATCAGTCTGTTTATAGTTGGAATATTTGATATAGCTTGGCAAATCATCGAAATGACCGGCACTTTTGTTATATTCTGAGTAGAAATTATGCATCTCAAATGTTAAAAGCCTCTGTTTAGTTCTTACAACCTTCAATCCTAAAGAATGCATGAGAGGGATAATGTTCTTAATCGGATCAATATCATACTGCTGAATATCCTCTGGCAACTCCTCCCATGGAATCAGATAAGGAGTAACGAGATTCACAACATCTTTTTCACCTAAAGTCCAACCAGTGCCTATTTTTTCATCACACCATTCCTGATGCTCCAGAATAGCCAAATCCAAAATTTCATCTTTAGAGAATCTTAAAATTGCATCTCTTTCATCATCATTAACCTTGCTTGTCTAATGTTGGCTATTTTAAGCTGTGGAGTTAACTCATCGAATGTTGTCAGATTATTGTATTTTTCCATAAATTTATCATCAATTTCTTCACCCAATGCAAGCTTTTCTTCATATTGCTGTTTGGTGGTTTCCACATACTGATTGTGGATTTGAATAGCAATAGTTTCAACATTTCTGAGCAGAATATCTGGCGCTTGAGCTTCTGAGTGAACATTTTCCTGAATAATGTTATCCTGTGAAACATCAGTGATTATTCTCAAACCAAATTTGAAAATGCTTCTTAATGATAAAACTGTTTTAAGGAATTCCTCTTTATCTTCAGAAAAGCCGAGTCCCATTGCACCTTCCCTAACTATGTACTCAACATCCATTCCCCTGTCATCAATATTTATAACCAGTTCATTTACATGGCTTTTTTGCTTGTCTTTAACACCAAAAGGCTGTCTGTTCCATTCCTGAAGCTCATCACATAAAATCAACAGGAATGCCAATGGAGATTGAGACGGATGCAAAGTTTTTAAATCAAAAGGCTTTTTTTGCAAAACATTTCTATAATAATTATGCAACAGAATAGCGGTAGCACTGTCAACTATCGGATAAAAGAAGAAATCATTGTTTTTAGCATATTTTTGAATCAGATACCCATAGGAATTTAAAACCAAAATTGATGAAAAGAACCCATGGTCGATAAAACCGCTCTCCCCCATGATGTCAACAAAGGAGTCAAGGTGTTTGATTACCTGATTAATGTCAATTCCCTTAAAATCAGTAGAGATTTTATGAGCCATAATGTCAGTGGGCTTAAATAAGTTTAAAAATTTTGCTTCAGGATAAACGGAAGTGTATTTGTCTGCAAAATTAGGATCCTTTTTGACGATTGTGTTAAATTCATTGAAATCTTTAAAATCAATTGCAGTATCGGCATTGTAACTACTTGAAATAGATTTAATACCATCATTGAGGAATTTTTTTAATTGTTTTCCAATAATTTCTACAGGATAACCTATGTCATGGAAAAGGGCTGCTACACCCCAACGGTATAAAAATTCCTCGTGAGAAAATTCGCCGTCAATCCTATAATATTTTTTATAAGGACTATTAAGAACATATTGTTTAAATTTATCCCTATAACTTTTATTTTGAGAATAAATTGCTAATCCTAAAAGAAAAACATTTACTGAGTGAATAAAATGATCTCTTTGCTTTTCAATCAAATCTCCAGTATTTTCCTCATAAGCTTTCATTGTTTTAACCAAATCCAAAAGGATATTTTTCTCTTTAACGATTTTTATTTCGTTAGGAGAATGTTTTTCAGATTTGTTTTCATGTGAGATTTGATAAATCATGAAAAATGTCCTATAAATTTCATACAAAAAAATCATCAATATATTGTTTTAAATTACTTTCACCCATGCTAACACCTTAATCATATCAATTTTCTATTTATCCCTTGATTTAATTTTTTATATGTTTAAATATGGAATCAATTAGTATATATAAATATTTTAAATTCTAATGTAAAGCAAATGCTTTAATTAAGAAAAAGAATATCTAAAGATAGTAAAAAAATCAAATATTTGCAAAAAAGCAATAAATTAAAATGAAAATAAGCACAACACCATCGGTTTAATCATCCATCATTTAATGAATAAACGTAATGTCTCATAAAAAGTAAGTTTATTAATTAGTAGATACACACCATAAAAAATAAAAAAAAGAGATTAAAGGATTAATCCAAAATCTCTATAATAACCAAAGAAGTTGAAACCGAAGTCACTATAACCTCCACCACTGGATCCACCAGAACTGGAACTTGAACCGGATGAACCAGTATCAAAACCAAAGTCACTGTAACCTCCACTACCAGAACCTGAATAATCATATGATGAATCTGCTGATGAAGAACTAGTAGAGGAACTACCGGAAGAGCCAGAAGAAGAAGATGATACACTAGATTGAACAGCAGTTTGAGTTTGCTCTACAGCATTAACTACAGAACCAGATCCCTTATCACTTGAAGTACCGTTGAACTTAATCTTATCGGTTGGGTCGTGGTATTTAACACTATTCCAACATGCCAATAAAAGGTTTTTATCAGATGCCTGTATCAATAAAGTATCATTATACTGAGTATTTTTAGCAAATACTGAATATACGCCATCCTTTTCATACACAACCACATCATTTTCAACCATTTTCTTAGCTCCTGTTGAAACTGAATTCTTAAGTTTCTTCATTTCCTTAACACTTGATGAAGCTGATAAATTGGAACAACTAGTAATGTTTATGTCATCATCTTTATCCTTATAATAAAAAATTCCCTTTTTATCAGCTTTGGATGTAGCATTTGAATCTTTAGGAACTTCCATATATGCTGATTTACTTAAAACGATTGTAGTTTGTTCGCCAGTTACAGATTGAATATTATTTCCATTCAACAGGAAATAACCTCCCACCACAGCAATCACTGCAATCAAAAGAATTATTAGAATATACTTTTTATCCATAATAATCATCACCATCAATAAAAATCATAATTGCGCTTCATCCTGAGCAATTATAATATTCTCCTTATTAATCAACTGGGCATCTGCAAGTTTAATATTGTTCTTATCAGATGTTGCAGATCCTAGTAAAAATCCGGAACTAACCTTTTGAGCATCTTTAAATGGAGTTTTTGTTGTTTCAACCAGTTTACCAGATTCATCATAGAAATCAACAACAATTACGCATCCGTCCTGATCACCAGGAGCTGGGGAAATTTTTCCACCGACATAATAAGAGTAGTTCCAATTAGTTTTTTCCTTTCTGACATCATCTACATGGAAATCTGTGATATTAAGCTTTATATCACCTGCTTTTATTTGAGTGGCATTATTACCACTACTTCCACCATTATACATCATATATCCTAAAACACCTACAACAAGCAAAATAACAACAATCCCAATTATTACAGGAACTTTATGATTTTTAATAATATTTCCAATGTTCCTGTCGATAGAGGACTGCTCTTTTACAAGTTTTGAAGTGTTTTTAACCAAACGATCAAATTTATCTTCAGGATTTGGATAAGCTTCAATCCTAGGTTTATTTCTCAAGAAGAATTCCAAACCGCCATCCAATTTTGAATCATCAATTTGAAAAACCAAAATTGATCTTTTTTCTGCAAATGCAATATCCACTTCATTGTTGACAAAATTGGAATTTTTGGAATTTTCTGAATATAACAAAACCATGACCTTGGATTTTTTGATTGCATTCATGATTTCATCAACCATGTGTTTAGCACCTGTGTCACGGTTTTTCAACCAGCAATCCAACCCATTGTCTTCTAAATTGTCACAAACCTTTTTTGCCATTTCCAAGTCCCTTTCATCATAACAGATATATACCTCATCGGCCATAATAACCCCCACTACTGTTCTATGATATTTTCACTTTCTACACTATACAATACCTTTTTGTCCTTATCCTGCAATTGTGCTGAAACTTTAACAATATTCTTTTTATTTACGTCAACAGACCCCAAAATATTGCCTTCAACATCACCTATTTTAGTGTTGCTGCTCTTTACAACCTTTCCAGCATTATCATAGTAATCAATATGAACCACATCACTGGAGGAGTTGCTGAATCCTTCAGCAATAGTTCCAAATACAAAATAAGTGTAGGTACCACCATAATTTTCCAAACCAATATATCCTATCGACATTCCTGTTTTGTTTGACCCGTTGCTTGATCCATTATTCATACTACTATAAGCTAAGAATCCTCCAACAGCAATCAAAAGAATAACTACTGCTACAATAGGCCATTTATATTTATCAAAAAATCCTTTTTCCTTGCCAGGTATAACAATATCTCCAACACCGGCAGAACCTGAAACTGGAGTTTTTCCATCCAATATTCGTTGAACATCTCCAACCAATTGATCATAGCAGCTTTCAATTGTTTTGTTTTCTTTTTTAAGAGCACTAGGAGATGCATCCAACCATTGGGAATTTTTCAAAAAGAATTCCATTTGTTTTTCAGGAAATGAATCATCAACTTTCAATGCAACAATAGGTTGACCATAAATATCAAAACAACCATTTTAGCCAATTTTAAAGCATCCATAATCTCTTTGGCATAATTAGTACCGGTTTTAATATTTCTAGGAGCAATCCAACATTCAATACCGTTATCTTCTAGTTTTTCACAGACAGCTTCTGCATATTCCGTGTTTTTTGTTGAATAACTAATAAAAACATCATGCGCCATGACTTCACCAAATTAATAAAATTTTATTTGTGTAATATGAAATTATTTTTATTGAATATTTAATATAAGTCATATAAAGCAAAAGCTTTCATTAAGGCTTGTAAAAAAATATATATCCCATAAATGATACAAACGATTGCAGATAGGCTTTAAATTAAACTAAAAAATATTATTCCACCCACCAATGCCTATCAACCAAACAATGACACCAATTTCTAAAAAATTAAATAAAAAAATATAAATTACATAAAAATAGCTGCTTAATAGCTCTAAAGACAACATCAGTCCAAAAAAAAAGCATCACCAAAATAGAATACTATTTCAGCAATGAAAAAAGAAAATTTAAATCCCCTTATCAAAGATAAGGAGATATTTTTAAAATATTATTCTGAAGTATTTTCCTCCACTAGCAGCCTTAGTCTTTATAATTGTAAAGCTTGTTGTTAAAGACCCTTTATATTTAATATTAACAGGCAGTAACTTAACAGTGTGTTTTCCTACTGAGTATTGATTTGTTATAAAACCAATAGCACCATCATACACAGTATTTGCACCTTTAATCTTTTTAGTGGTTAGATAGTGAGTAGTGTATTTTTTACCAGTGTAAATTAAACATTTGAATTTGACACCGTTGATTCCTTTTCCTGTTTTTTTATCTAAAACCAAATAGGAAACTCCACCTTCCCCTTTGGAATTTGATATCCTTTGTTGTAGCTTGAATTTCAATTCTGTAGGTTTGATAACTTTAACGGAAGAAGTTACAGCCTTATTGGTATATCCTTTATGGGAAACACTTAAAACAACCTTATGATTGCCTACTGCTAATTTGGAAGCATCAAAGTTAGCAACACCTTTTGAATTAGTGGTTGCAGAATAAGTTTTTGCATTTTTACCTGTGTAAACTTTAATAGCAACCTTCATGCCAGAAATAGGAGAATTGCTAGCATCTTTTAAGGTAATAGCCCATTTAACACCACTTTTATAAGCAAAAGTTTTAGATTTAGCAGTGATTTTAGCAGTGTTTTTAGTTACAGAAATAGGAATAGTCCTTTCAACAGAGTTATAATTGTTATTGATTGGTTGAGTTTTGACTTTCAAAACATAATTACCAACATCCAAACCAGAAATACTAATGATATTATTTTTTAGAGTAGGTTTAACATTTTTACCAACAATGTTCATACTTGCAATTTTACAATTTTCCAAAACAACTGAAGTAGAACCGGACTTAGAATACTTGAATGAAATATTCTTTTTAGTAAAGCTGATTTTAGAATCAATTTTATTTACAGTAATGTTCATAGTTGATGTAGATGCCCTGTGATTTTCATCAGGAATTGATTCAACAGACAATGTATACTTGCCTGCATTCAAACCAGAAACACTGATAACATTATTATTGTTAATGCTAATCAAAGCTTCATCATGATCAATAACTTTAATATTGGAAAGTGGTACAGTACAACCATCCAAAATCAAAGTAGTCAAACCAACATCCAGATAATCAAACACAATTGGATTAGTAAATTCAACTTTTGAGTTAGCTTTATTGACAGTTATTCCAACAGTGCGAGTTACGGCATTATGATTGGAATCAGGAGTAGAAGTAATTCTTAAAGTATAACTGCCCATAGCCAAATTAGAGACACTCACAACATTATTATTAATTCTAATAACAGCTTCCGGATGATTGTCAACCTTAATATTTCCTAAAGTAACACTACAACCGGTTAAAGTCAAAGTAGTTGAACCTGAAGTACCATAATCATAACTAATCGCTTTTGAAAACTTAACATCAGAATCAGCTTTGCTAACAGTAACCACAATAGTGTTGGTAACCGCATTGTGATTGGAATCAGGAACTGATGTAATTCTTAAAGTATAACCACCAACAGACAAATTGGAAACAGTAACAACATTATCTTTAACATTGATTACAGCTTCAGGATGACCATCAACACTAACACCCTCACGAACGATGCTACAACCGGTCAAAGTCAAAGTAGCAGAACCTGATTTGCCATAAACAAAAGATATTGCCTTGTCAAAATTGATTTTGGAATCAACCTTATTAATAGTGATAGTGGTGGTTTTAGTTACTGCATTATGATTGGAATCAGGAGTGGAAGTAATTCTTAAAGTATAACTGCCCACAGGCAAATTGGAAACAGTGATTGCATTGTTTACAACACCTATGAAAGCTTCAGGATGATCGTCAACACTTACACCATTATAATCAACACTTCCACCATTGACATTCACATTGGTTGAACCGGACTCACCATAGCTGAATGAAACAGGTTTTGCAATAGTAATAGCAGAATCCACCTTATTTACAGTAATACCAACAGTTCTTGTAACAGAATTGTGATATTGATCAGGAGTGGATACGACACGCAAGGTGTAACTGCCTGCAGCAAGACCGGAAACAGTAATCTTATTGCCACTCACAACAATAGAAGCTTCAGGATGACCATCAACACTAACCTTCTCACGAGTGACAGTACAACCCTCTAAAGTTAAAGTGGTGGAACCGGATTTCAGATAATCAAATACAATGGCATTATTGAATTTGACAACAGAATCATCCTTACCTGCAGTGGAAATTACAATGTTTTTAAATTCTACATTTGCAAATTCCTTAAATCCACTGGAATCCACACTTGCCACAACACCATAATTGCCAGGATTAAACATCAAAGGTACACTCACAAAACCACTTGAATCAGTAGTAACAGTTGTCTCATAACCATTCGGATTAAACTCCAACTTCACAGGAATACCTCGATAAACATCACCATTGGCCGGATTAACCAACCTAACATTCAAAGTCTTATTATTATTGGAAGTGGAAAGCTCAATAACACCAGAAATCTTAGAAATCACAATATTATCCTCTTCAACACTATTAACATCAACATTCTGAGTAGTTACATAAGCATTAACTGAATAATTGCCCGGTTCAAATGAAGAAATTGAATAGGTAACCACACCATTGGAACCTGTTGAAATATCAGCAGACTTATACAAATTACCGTTCAAATAAATATCCACATGAATTGGAACATCACTTTTAGCATTATTATCAGAATCAACAACCTTAAATGACAAAGACTTATCACCGTAATACTTACCATACGGAGTAACAGTCAAAGTGGCTCTATACATATTCACCTTAACGTTAATTTTTTGTGAAACTGCAGTGTTAAAAGAATCCCCTTCATAACTAACAATAACCTCATGATTGCCTAAACCACCAATATAACCATTAGCATTAAAGCTAACAACACCATCAGAAGAAGTAGTTCTGCTATAACTGTTACCATTTACATTAAAAGTAACGATTTTATTTGAAAGAGGACCTGCAACATTTGACAGAGTAGCTCGAATAGTACACTGTTCACCATTTACTATGGAAAGGTCATCAGCAGACAATATTGTATTATAATGATAAATTATATCTTTTGGAGCTACATCAAAAATGCAGTCAATAACACTGTAAGAAGTAGTACTAATAGGACCATCACCCCAATCAATATAAACATCGTCTAAAACATCAAAACATCCAGAATTTGTATCTTGACAAACACAATTTTTGAAAGTATCACTAATTATCTTTAAATTCTGGCCATAATACAAATAGATTGCTGCGCCCTTTTTATCTGAGGAACTATTTAAAAATTTACAATTAACCAATGAAATTGAATCCTCAGTCACATATACTGAACCTCCATTGCCTTTTGCATAATTATTTTCAAAAGTACAATTGGATGCAACACTATTAGAAGCCGCACCACCATTACCCTCAGCAGTATTTCCAATTAATATGCAAGAATCTAATATAACTCCACTAACAGCACCACTATCAGATGATGCCTTATTATTTTTAAAAGTACTATTGAAAATAAGTCCTTCACGATACCACTGATCTACAGCACCACTCTTCACTGCAGAATTTCCTTCAAAATAAGAATCATAAATTTTTAAATTATTAGCCTCACGATGTGCAACAGCCCCACCAGGTTCTGAGGTACAAGAATTATTTATGAATTTGCAATTATTGATAATAGAATTTTTAGAGTATGAGTCAGTAGACCCCCCAATAACTATTGCTCCACCAACTTTCGCATAATTACCTTTAAATATAGAATCACCCACATAATTATTTGAAGTTCTAACAATTCTAACCGCACCACCACTATTTATTGAATGACAAGTATCAAAATAAGAATTGGATATGTTAATATTATTGCATAAATCATATGAAATAGCTCCACCATATTTAGCATAACAATTAGTGAAATTACAGTTTAAAACTTTATAATTTGATGAACCCACTACACAAATGGCTCCTCCAAAATCATTTGCAAAACAATTTTTAAAATTGCAATTATCAATTTTCACACTACGCTCCTGATATATTGCTCCACCATCATGGGTCTTTGCAACATTATTAATAAAAATACAATTTTCAATGGAATTCCCATTTTTAATTGCGCCACCATAATTATTTGCAGAATTATTAATGAAAATGCAATTATTATAACTGCCCCATGCAACAGCACCACCGAAATCACCTGCAGTATTTCCAATGAAAGTACAATCTGTTAAAACACCTCCACTAACTGCACCACTATCAACAGATGCATGATTATTTTTAAAAGTACAGTTTGAAATGGTTCCATCTGTATACCTTAAATAAATTGCACCTCCCCATTGTGCAGAATTACCTTCAAAATTGGAGTTAATTATATCAACAGAACTACTTTCATAACGTGAAATGGCGCCACCGTCTTCAGATGCAACATTATTTATAAAATTACATCCATCAATTGTCATCTGTTTTGTATTACCATTAATATGAATTGCCCCCCCATATTTGGCATTACCGTTAACAAAAGTCGAACCAATAATTTTTAAATTAGTTTGACCTTGAGATTGTACTCCACCACCATATGATGCCCTACAACCTTTAAAAGTACAATTTTCAATTATAGCAGAAGATCCAGTTATCCGAATTGCACCACCATTATCTGTGGCAGAACATCCTTCAAAAGTACAATTGATTATTTCACCATGTGTTTCTATACAAATTGCTCCACCACTACCATCTCCAACTTTACTATTTGTAAAATATGAGTTTGTAATTTTACAAGATGCAGTGCCGTCAACAAATATTGTTCCACCCCTATAAGCTGCATAAGACTTTAAAAATTTACAATTATCAAAGATAACTTGCCCACTGTGAGCATCCAAAGTACCCCCATATCTACCATATCCATTTTTGAATGTGATATTTTTAAATGTAACAGTTGAATCTTTAGTTGAGAAAACTTTATTATCATCACCATCAAATGTTGCACCATTGGTTCCAATAAATGTCAACTCTTTACTGATAGTATAATCATGAATTTTATATGTTCCACTCAATACAATTGTGTCACCTGCTTTTGCACTTGAAATATCTGATTTTAATTGTGAGACACTTGTTGGATAATATGTTGTAGATAAAGTATTAGACTCATTATTTAATGCTAAAACTTCATTAGACCCATCAACAGAATTTAATTCTTTAGTTTCACCATTTAAAAAATTATTTTCCGACATATCTTCAATAAGACCAACATCAGTTGCATTCAAATCACTTGCACTGACTGACGTTATTGAAAAAATACATATAATCAATAATATCAATATGAATAAATTTTTTTTATTGAAAATTCTTATTCCTCCTAATAAACGTATTCGAAAATTTAATTCGTTTAATATAGAATAATTTTTATTGAATATCTAATATAAGTCATATAAAGCAAAAGCTTTCATTAAGACCTGTTAAAAAACCATTTATATTTAATAATACACATAATATTAAACAAGGTGCAGAGTATGGGTTTTAAAGACAGAATTGCAAAGGTTATTTCTCCCCCTGAAATTGATGAAAACGACATAGAAATGTTAATCAATAGAGGTTTAAAGGAAATCACTTTAAAAAAGGACATCGATTTAACCAAAACCGTCAATATCAACACAGACAACATCACAATTGACGGAAAAAACCATGCAATCACCTCAAACAGGGAACAAATCTTCAATATCACCGGAGACAACATTACCCTGAAAAACATCACATTTAAAAATGCGCATCCAGACCAGGCCGGAGGCGCCATCTACAACCAGAATGGAAAATTGAGAGTCATCGAATGCAATTTTATCAATAACCATTCCGCCCGGGACAATGGCGGGGCCATCTACAATGAAAACGGCACCGTAATTATTGATAGCTGTGATTTTAGAAGCAATACCGCTCGCTTTGGAGGTGCAATATACAACAAAAAGACAATGACTGTGATGTTTTCCAATTTTTCAAACAACAACTCAACAAAAGGACCGTCAATATTCAATGCATCGGACCTGACTTTGGAAACCTGCAACTTTAAAAGGAACAGCAAAGCGCAGGACATTGAAGTTTATAATGTTGGAATCATTAACATCAAAAGCTTTCAAAAGGATTTTATTAATAATATAACCCAAGGTGGATTCATACATATCAATTCAAATGATTCAAAATCACCAAAATACCTGAATGATTTGATTCAAAGAGGAAAAAATGAAATCAAACTTGATTGCGATATTAAATTTGAAGGCAGAAATGAGATTGTTATTGACATCGACAATTTAAGGATTGATGGGGCAGGCCATAGGATTGATGCCATGGGAATGTCAAATATCTTTAAAATCACTGCAGACAATGTCTTTTTGTCAAACATTAACTTTAGAAATGGCACATCCAAAGAAGGTGGAGCAATAATCAACAAAGGCAAATCCTTGAACCTGTTCAACTGTGATTTCAACTGCAACATTTCATCTGATGGAGGAGCCATCAAAAACTATGGCACACTTGAGGCGAAAAAGTGCAACTTCAACAAGAACATTGCAAATCCAGACAATGGCAGTGCAATAAGCAATTGCGGAGATTTGAAGCTGACTGAATGCAATTTTTTATACAATTCAGCCATTGGAAATGGCGGTGCCATTGACAACAGAAACATTTTAGATGTGAACAGGTGCTTTTTTAAATCAAACATCTCTGAAAACGGAGGAGCCATCAACAATATGGGAAATGTTTCACTGGAAGGATGTCAGTTTGAACGCAACAAATCGTTTAAACAGGGAAGCGTTCTATTCAATGACTCAAATGTTTGGATGAAAAATTGCAAATCTCTAAATAACATTTCAAACAAGCATTCCAACATCATATTTCAAAATGATAATGAAAACAGCAAATTGATAATTGAAAAATGCAGATTTACAAGAGACAACTTTAACAACAATTTGATATTCCTTGAAAACGGTAAATCAAACATCAAATCATCACAATTCATAATCAAAAGAGATTATGAAGATTCATTTATCATATATAATGAAAATGCAATTGTTAAAGTTGAAAATATTGAATTTGAAAATGTTTCAAACAAATTGATATACAACAACAATATTCTGGAAATTGAAAAGGAACTTAAAGATTATGTAAAGTCAGGTAATGATAGCTTGAATATAAAATACCTATAGGAGGAGGACACTATTTCACTGAAAGACAACAGACACTGGCTAGAAGACAAAGCTGAAAAACTGCTATTTGCAAGCAGATGGATTTTATCCCCAATGTATATAATATTAATTTTAGTACTGTTTTTAATATTATGGAAATTCGTAGGGGATGTACTCAACTTTATCCAGATAATGAACACATTGACTGATGACGAATGGATTGTTCATGTTTTAGAATTGCTGGACTTGACCCTGGTCGCAAATTTAGTGGTCATTGTAGCATTTTCAGGCTATGAAAATTTCATATCAAAGATAGATGTTGCAGAAAAGCACAGAGACCGCCCTTCATGGATGGGACGTTTGGATTTTTCAGGTCTTAAACTTAAGATTATTGGTTCTGTAGTAGCAATATCCCTGATTGAATTGCTTCAGGACTTTTTAAATGCAACAACAGTTGATCCAAATGTTGAATTCTGGAGAATTGCACTTCACTTGACATTTGTTTTAACCGGTTTGGTATTTGCAGGAATGGAAATATTAGCCGAAAAAAGACATGAAATGAAAAACAAAGACCATTTGGCTGAAATGAAAAACAAGTTTTAATATTGTAGATTCAATCTACAATTATCTATTTTTTTATCAAATACGTGATTTAATATAATCACCTGTAAAAATTCAATCATTGGATAATTGTTTTTATATTCTCTTTCAATTGCCATTTCAAGACTTTTAATTCATCAGTTTAATGATTTAAAGGATTATTTATGGTAACTTTTTTCATTACCTTAATGGATTTGTATTTGCATATAATTAGCAATTGATTGATTTTTTCGAAAATTCTTGCTTTTTTAAGGATATCTTCATCTAATTTTTTTTATGAAAATTATATAAAACAACAAAAAGAAAAATAACACACAATGAGATATAAATTGATTGAAGGTATCTCTATACATATAATTATATTACAGACAATATATTGGAGGATTAATAAATGAATGAAACTATTAGGGAGCACTCTTGGATTCCATTGATATTAGTGGCCTGTGCTTCATTTATTATAACTTTGGATTCTACATTCATGAACGTTAGTATTTCCCAAGTTGTTGCTGATTTGAATACTAATGTGAATACCATCCAAATGACCATGGCATTTTATACCCTCATAACTGCAGCATTCATGCTGTTAAGTACCAAACTTCAAGATATAGTTGGTAAAAAGAGATTATTTTTAATCGGTGCTGTACTTTATGGTATCGGTACATTCATTGCAGCAATAAGTCAAAGTGATACAATGTTGTTTATCGGATGGGCAGTGATAGAAGGTCTTGCAGGGGCATTAATGACACCTGCAACCGTTTCCATAATAAGTGGAACATATTCCGGAGAAAGACGCACATTTGCTTTGGCAATTGAGAGTGTAATGGCCGCACTTTCAGCCGCTGTCGGCCCACTTTTCGGAGGAATCATGACAACATTTCTCAGTTGGAGATATGGATTTGCAAGTGAACTACTAATCGTTATCATTATTTTAGCAATGCGAAATAAAATACCTGATTTCGCACCTACCGAATCCAAAAGAGATTTGGATATTACCGGAGCTATAATTTCATTTATAGGTCTTATTTTATTTGTTCTTGGTATTTTGATGTTGAGTGAGGATGCCACCACCAGCATAGTTGTAATTATTTTAGGCGTAATTGCCTTAGCAGTATTTGCATTGTTTGAAATCAAAAGAAAAAGAAAAGGTGAAGTACCATTACTTGATATGGACCTATTTAAAGACAAAAATTTACGCGTTGGCTCAATCATTATATTATTGAGTTATATTGTAATGGGAGGAGGATTATTTGTAGTTTCCCTGTTTATGCAAACTGTATTAAATTTAAATGCATTCAATACCGGTTTGACCACACTTCCTTTGACTGTAGGTTTGCTTATTTTTGCAGCGATAGCTCCAAGTTTAACTGAAAAATTGAATCACAAGTCACTTATGGCAATTGGAAGCATAATAGCAATCATCGGATGTGTGATTTTAAGTTATCAATTTAAAATAAATACAACAATGCTGAATTTAATGCCTGGAATGTTCATATTGGGATCTGGAATTGGTTTCATAATGGCTTTAAGTACTGATATTGCATTAATCAATATTCCGGATGAAAATCAAAATAACGCATCAGGCATTACTACAACCGGTCAGACATTAGGTGAATCAATGGGTACGGCAATTATCGGAGTAATTCTAATTCTCGGAGTAATGGGAGGCATTGCTAATGGAGTCGATACCTACGCACCGGAATATTCAGGAAATGAACAAGTACATCAAGACATCTTTGATTACTTCGAAAAAGTAGGAAATGTAGATGAAATTAAATCAGAGAACAGTACTGTCATTAATATTGCAGATACTGTTATTCAGTATTCAATGGCATTCGTAATGCTGGTAACGGCTGCCCTGATGGCTATTGTTTTTGTCCTGACGTTCAGGTTAAAGGATAAAAAAATTAAAAAATGAGAGTTTATCTCTCATTAACCTTTTTTTAAAAAAATCATTGATGTGAAACGATAGTTATGTTTCATAACATCTTTACAACATCTACCCCAAATTTTACAGACTTTTTTAATTGAATTTTTCAAAAACAATACCTGCTCCAGCGTAGGACAAATCAAATAAAATAAAGCAAACAAAGACCCAAATATCAAATACGCCACAAACAGCAAGCAGTAATACTACAATCTTCATCAAAAACCGGTATTCGAAAAATAAATTTAAAAACCTGTTTTCAGTCCTTTTTGGAATTATTTCATGACATACTTCATCAGCCAAAATGGTTAAAATACAAATCAGCAAAATAACTAAACTCAAATCAGGAATTCCTACAACCAACAGCACTGCTAAAAAAACAATCAAAGTAATAATATGATGGATTCCATCTACTTTTAAAGCTATGAGATTGCCTATTAGGATAGAAATAAAAATATATGCTGCCCCAGTATTGTATACTGTAGCTGCAACAGATGCAATAGCACATAAAATGCCGAAAAATGTTGAAAAAACCAAATCATGTTTCTCATCATATAAGTCATCGGAATATTTCATGAAAAAACCAGATAGAATAAAAAGAACTGCAAGAACAACATAATTCATTTAATCACTATAATTTAGATTTATTAAATAATACTATTCTATCATGACATATAAATATTTTAAGTTTTTTATTAAAAAGGAGGCTCAAAATTAATTATTTTTTAAAAAAATAAGTATTTTGTTTGATTCTTGAGTTATGACTCATTTTGTATAAAAAATATAAAAAAGTATGAAAAAAATAGGTGATATTTATCCGGATTCCGAAAGGAATTCATTTTGAATTTTTACAACCTCAGCACTGCTGTCGACTTCACTATATGCTTCAAGCAAATCATGATTGAGTTCCAAAAATGTATGACCCCATTTAAAGCCATCCATTAACTCACGGGCTTCATCCTTAAAGCGAGTAATGTAAAGTGTAGCTGAAATAGCTTCAACAGTTGATAAAATGCATGCTTTTCCATAATTAACCGGATTTGTTGCTATTAAAAAAGGTAATGAGCGATGGTATTTTGAAAGAGAAAAGAATTTTTTAGAGCTTGATACTTCGTTCCAGGAACAGTCAAGCCCTACAATTCCTCTTCTTTGAACATATCTATAGTCTTCATAGGATACAGCTTTTTCAGCATATGGATTCAAAACTATGGCTCCTGAAGGTATTTTATTTATGTTATAAACCAACCTGCATTTGCCCATTTTCTCCATTTTGATGGATGTGCATTTTTTTCTGTCACATTCATCTGCATGAAAAACTGTAATTTTCATTTAACCTGATGCCCCTTGAGATTGTTGGTTCAATGCTGAAGTATTTCCAGCCTTATATTGTTTTACAAGTTCCATCTGTTGAGCAAACTCACTAGATGAAAGACCAAATTGGTCGTTAATTGACGGAACGTTTTTGCTTTCCTTTAAGGTTAAGGATTTAAGTAACGGTTCAACATATCCTTTGTAAACATCCCCATAAACATTTAGGGAAGATGTATTCACATCTGTTTTATGCCCAATAATCATATAGATTACATAACCCTGTTTCTCTTTTTGACATTGACAGATTACAATTGACAATGTGTTGTTTGAATTATTTCCTTGAATAGCTTGGGAGAAGTAAATATTCCAATCATTTCCATTGTATGAACGGTGTTCAGGATTCATAACTCCTTGAAGATAATAAATATCCATCAAAGCAGTTGAATTGTCAACTGTTGAAATGTTGTATGTGATATTGTGTTTTTTATCTTCATATGATTGCATGTAATTTGAAGAGTTATTTGCCAATTTAACATCTCCTGAAAAAGAACCTTCCATGAATGAATTTTTAAATGGAGTAGATTCCCCAATTATACTTGTTCCGGATCCACCGGTTAAATTAGTAGAAAATATAGCTGCCGCAACTGCAACGATTGCTATAATAACTACTGCAATTAAAATAATATTTTTCTTTTCCATTATGTAAACTCCATAAAGTTTGGTTTACTAAAAAAGTATTTTTATTAAAAAAAATAAAATGTAATGTAAAAAATATTCTTAGGTTAAATTATGAACAAGAAACTTCAATATGAACTATTATTAATAGTCCTAATAACTGTTGTTATATTTAATCTTGCTATTGTCTTTACTTCCCATGAAGAAACAAGTAAACATTATTATAATGTTACTGAAGTTGGACATGATGTAAACGGGACAGTATATAAGATTGTGGCAGGTAATGCCTCATCAAATGATACTGTAGGCGTTATTTTAGGAGTTCATCCAAGAGAACATGAAATCCATGATGCAATCAATAAAACTGTTTACAATATAACACACAGTGATGATAAAAACCTTACAAAAAAATTCGTGATCTATTTTGTAAAAGTTAATGATAATTTGACTTCACGTGATGATACACGACCAGCAGGGGAAAACTTGGCAAACAAATTTGTTGTAAACAACATTGCAAAGGACAATCCTTTCCTGGTTGTTGACGTTCATGAAATCAATCCTGATTACGAATATTCTAATTTCATATTCCCCCTATCCAATAAGACAGATAAGATGAATTCTTACATTTCAAAATTATCAAAAGATGTCAATTTGGTGGAATATGAATTTAGTGAAGGAACAAGCCCTGAAAAGGTAACAAAACCAATTGCCAAAAAAGGTATTCCAACAGCATTAATGGAAACATCAATTACAGATTCACAAACCCAAAAACATCAAACCGCAACAAACTTAATATACAGTTTAGATTCAATGGAGCCTTAACGGAGGATATAATGGATAATATTCGAGGAATTTTAATTGGAAGAATGCAACCTGTCCATAACGGACATCTCCAGATTATTGACAGGATTCTGGAAGAAGTGGATGAAATCATTATTGGAATCGGCAGTGCTCAAATAAGCCATGAGCTTAAAGACCCATTTACTGCAGGTGAGAGAATCGTCATGATGAGCCAGGCATTGGCTGAAATGCATATTGATCCGAAAAGATATTATATAATACCTATGGAAGATATCAATTTCAATGCAATCTGGCCGTCCCATGTTAAAATGATGACCCCACCATTTTCAGTCGTTTATTCTGGAAATCCCCTGGTAAAGCAATTGTTTGCTGAAGAGGGATTTGAAGTCAGACAACCTCCTCTTTATGACAGGTTACACCTGTCCGGAACTGAGGTTAGGCGCAGGATTTTAAAAGATGAAAATTGGCAGGAGTTAGTTCCAAAAGCAACTGCAGATGTAATTTCAGAAATAAATGGTATTGAAAGATTGAAAAATCTGTCCGAAAAGGAAATCAGTGATATATAACAATAGTTATATATATTATAAAACCCTATTAAAAAATGGAGAGATAAAATGGTTGTACGTGTAATCGAAGCAAAAGAAGACAAAGTTACAACAGCAGATTTAATAGCTGAATTGAAAAAAAGTAGTAAAATAGATTATTCCGGTGCAATTTTCACATTTGAAGGAATTGTACGTGGAAAAGAAGAAAACATGAACTTGAAAAAACTCATACTAACAACTCCAGACAAAGAAAAGACAAAATCTGAAATTGAAAAAATTGCTGAAAATGCAAAAATAAAATATAACGTTCACGAAATTTCAGTCGTTCACTACATCGGTGAATTCTATACTGGAGACATGTTATTCCTTGTTGCGGTTTTAGGTGCACACAGGGCAGAAACCCTTGATGCATTAAAAGAAGTAATTGAAACCGTA
>ONUN01000128.1 GCA_900320955.1 uncultured Methanobrevibacter sp.
CATTGAGGGAATAATATGCCAATTGATAAAGCTAAAATTAAAGAAGAGCTTGTAGATAAATCAAATAATATTTTAGCCAAATATGCTGAAAAGGATATTGTTGAAAGCGTATCAGTAATGAATATGGCTGCTAAAACAGTGTTTTTAGGTTCACTGAGAGTTTACAATGATGATGTTGTATCCAATATAAAAAAAGATTTGAAAAAGGAATTGACAGGTTATGGTGATTTGACAATAAGGGATGAAAAGGTAATCCCTTGCTGTGCTCCAAGATATGTCCATATTAGTTTTAATATTTCTATTGAAAATTAGATATCATGAAGGAATTCAAATTAAATTCTCCCTATAAGCCATTGGGCGATCAACCAAAAGCAATTAATTCTTTAGCTGATGGGATAAATGAGGGAATAAAAGAACAGACTCTTTTGGGAGTGACAGGTTCAGGTAAGACATTTACAATGGCGAATGTTATTGAAAAGGTTCAAAAACCAACCCTTGTTATTTCACATAACAAAACTTTAGCAGCACAGCTATATGAAGAATTTAAGGAATTCTTTCCGGATAATGCAGTAGAGTACTTTGTTAGTTATTATGATTATTACCAGCCGGAAGCATATGTTCCAAGAACAGATACATTCATTGATAAGGAAGCTTCAATAAATGAAGATATTGATATAATGAGGCACTCTGCAACTCAATCCCTTCTTTCAAGGGATGATGTGATTGTAGTAAGTAGTGTAAGTTGCATTTACGGTATCGGTTCTCCTGAAGATTATGGTGAATTCGCTTTTGGAATAGCTGTCGGTGATGTTTATGACAGGTCTGAAATAATCGCTAAACTTATTTTTATGCAGTATGAGCGAAATGACATTGAATTTGACAGAGGTCAATTCAGAGTTAGGGGAGATGTTATAGAAATTAATCCAGTTCATGGAACTCCACCTATAAGAATTGAGCTGTTTGGTGATGAAATCGATGCCATTAGCTTAATTGATAATGTTACAGGTAAAAAGAAGGAAAGCCTTAAAAGATACATGATTTTCCCTGCAAAGCACTTTGTAGTAGGGCAGGACAAGATGGATGTTGCACTTTCAAAAATCAGACAGGAATTGGACGATAGGCTCTTGGAATTAAACTCAATGGGAAAATTGCTTGAAGCTCAAAGATTGGAGCAGAGAACTCGTTTTGACATTGAAATGCTTCAGGAGATGGGGTACTGTCCGGGTGTAGAAAACTATTCCATGCACTTGTCCGGACGTAAATGGGGTGAAAAACCGTATTCTCTTTTAAAATATTTCCCTGATGATTTTTTAACAATCATTGATGAATCCCATGTTACTGTTCCTCAAATCAGGGGGATGTATAATGGTGACAGGGCACGTAAGGAAACTCTGGTCGAACATGGTTTCAGATTGCCTTCCGCTAAGGAAAACCGTCCATTGAGATTTGACGAGTTTGAATCATCAGTCAATCAGGTCATTTACGTATCGGCAACTCCTGGTCAATACGAACTTGCAAAATCAAGAAATGTCGTAGAACAGATTATCAGACCGACAGGATTGGTTGATCCTGAAGTCTTGATAAGGCCGGTTACAGGCCAGGTGGAGGATTTGCTTAAGGAAGTTAAATTAACCGCCGAAAAGGATGAAAGGGTATTGGTTACCACATTAACAAAAAGAATGGCGGAAGATTTGACAGACTATTATGCAAGAATCGGTGTCAAGGTAAGATATATGCACTCTGAAATCGATACATTGGAAAGGATTGACATTGTTGATGATTTGAGACGGGGTAAATTCGACGTGCTGGTTGGCGTAAACCTTTTAAGAGAAGGTTTGGATCTTCCTGAAGTGTCATTAGTGGCTATTTTGGATGCAGATAAGGAAGGATTTTTAAGAAACGAGACTTCCTTGATACAGACCATTGGGCGTGCGGCAAGAAATGTAAATGGTCGTGTAATAATGTATGTGGATGATATGACTGATTCGGTTAAAAATGCATATGACATTACCCTTAAAAGACGCAAACTGCAGATGAAATATAATGAAGTTCATGGAATTACTCCAAAGTCCACTCAAAGAACTTTAAAAGAAAAACTTGCAGAAGAAGATGAAAAATACAAAGGCATTGGAGCAGATGTTAGTACAATGCCGAAAGACGAGCTTCGTTTGTTAATCAAGGATTTGGAAAAAGATATGAAGGATGCAGCTGCAAGACTGGACTTTGAAAGGGCTGCAGATTTAAGAAACAAACTTTATGCCTTAAAAGGGTTTGACAAATAATCTCATTTTTTTTTGGGTGATGAAATATTACTTTTCATATGCTCTTTAAAATACTTTATAAATGAGATTGTTCTAATATTATATAACTAATTTTTTTTAGGAGTGTATTATGGCTGAAGAATCTAAAAAACAAATTATCATTAAGGGTGCACGTGAGCATAATCTGCAAGATATTGATGTAAGTGTTCCCCGAGATGAATTTATTGTAATTACTGGTATTAGTGGATCAGGTAAGTCTTCATTGGCTTTTGATACAATCTATGCTGAAGGACAGCGCAGATATGTTGAGTCATTATCAGCTTATGCAAGACAATTTTTAGGGCAGATGAAAAAGCCTGAAATGGAGTCCATTGAAGGATTATCTCCCGCAATTTCAATTGATCAAAAAACAACAAGAGAAAATCCAAGATCCACTGTAGGAACAATTACTGAAATTTATGATTATTTAAGATTATTATTTGCAAGAATAGGTATTCCGCATTGTCCTAATTGTGGAAAAGAAGTTTCCCATCAAACTATTGGTCAAATTGGTGAATCAATAATTGAAGAAGGGGAAGGAATTAAAATCCAAATTTTATCTCCAATCGTAAGGGATAAAAAAGGCCAATTCAAAGATGTGCTGGATGATTTGAGAAACAAAGGTTTCGTAAGGGTTCGCGTTGATGATGAAATAAGGGATTTGGAAGAAGACATATCTCTTGCAAAAACATACAGACACAATATTGATGTTGTTGTAGATAGATTAAAAATCCGTAAGGATGTTGATTTTAAAAGAAGGCTTGTTGACTCATTGGAAACTGCAGCTGAATTTTCAGAAGGTTTAATCACAGTCTTATTTGATGATGGCGATAAAGAATACGAAAAAAAATATTCAGAGCATTTTGCATGTGTTGATTGTGGAATAAACTTTGAAGAGCTAACTCCAAGGATGTTTTCATTCAATGCTCCACAGGGTGCATGTCCTGAATGTAATGGTATCGGTTCCAAAATGGAAATCGATCCGGATTTGGTAGTGCCTGACAAATCATTATCTTTAAATGAAGGTGCAATCGTACCTTGGGCAAGTTCAGCTAAAAGGGAAAATTATTATTTCCAAATGCTTGATGCAGTTTCAAAACATTTTAATTTCAGTATGGACACTCCATTTGAAGAACTTGATAAGAAATATCAGGATACAATTCTTTTTGGTTGTGATGAAAAAATCCCATTCAACTTTAAAAGAAGAAATAAATCCTACATGGTGAATCGTAGATTTGAAGGTGTTGTTCCAAGAATGCAAAGATTATACTTTGAAACCAAATCAAGCTATTCAAGAAAATACCTCTCCAAATTCATGTCTGATAGGAAATGTTATGTTTGTGACGGAAAGAGATTAAGGCCTGAAGTTTTAGCTGTTACTGTTGGCGGAAAATCAATCATTGATGTGTGTGATTTGGCGATTAAAGAATCATATCAATTTTTCCAGGATTTGGAATTGACTGAAAGGGAAAATTTCATTGCAAAAGAAGTCTTAAAAGAGATTAAAGAGCGCTTAAGCTTCTTGGTTGAAGTTGGTCTCGATTATTTGTCCATGTCTAGGTCATCCGGAACACTTTCTGGTGGTGAAGCACAAAGGATTCGTTTGGCAACCCAGATAGGTTCAGGTTTGGTCGGTGTTTTATACATTTTGGATGAACCAAGTATAGGACTTCATCAAAGGGATAATATTAAACTTATTGAAGCGTTAAAAAGACTCAAAGACTTGGGAAATACATTAGTGGTCGTTGAACATGACGAAGAAACTATCTTATCTGCAGACCATGTTGTTGACATTGGTCCTGGTGCTGGTGAGCATGGTGGTAAGGTGGTTGCTCAGGGAACTCCAGTGGAGATTATGAATAACCCTGATTCAATTACAGGTCAATATATTTCAAGAGCTAAAAAGATTGATATTCCTAAAGACAGGCGTGAAGGAAACGGCCAATTCATTGAAATTAAAGGAGCTGCTCAA
>ONUN01000035.1 GCA_900320955.1 uncultured Methanobrevibacter sp.
AATGTTAACTCCCTGATTTATTCCACTTATCACCAAATCTGGCTTTGCATCCATCACATAATCGGCACCCACCACAACACAGTCTGCAGGACTGCCTGATACGGAATATGCAGGGCTTCCATCTTCAAGTTCGCACTGGTTAATTTCCAAATGTTTAAACAATGTTAGGCGACGACCGACACTGCTGTTATTCTTGTCAGGTGCCACAACACAAACATTCGCCAAATCTTCAACCGCCTGTTTTGCAGCCAATATTCCGGGTGCAAAAACTCCATCATCATTAGATATTAAAATGTTCATAATATCAAGTCCTTAAAAATCAAATAATGTTTTTTGGGTTATACGTTTAATCTTTAAATCTTCATTTTCATAAAAACGCTCATTCAAATCACTGTTAATCTTATCGAGATTCTTTAAGTTCAAAATGTCTTTCAATATCCTATATGCATCATATTTTGTTACTATTATCTTTTCAAAATCAAATGAATCCCAAATAAAATAAAAGGTATTTATAATTGTATTTTTGCTGAAATTGTCATGCAAAAATACCAAATTTTCATATGTCTCCAAAAGAACGCCATTATGGTCTTCCAGGTCATTGATTTTCCATATTGGATTTATGTTCATGCAATAGTTTTTCAGGACATGCACCAGCATTTTTCTGTTGTTCTCCTTTTTGAAGAAATGTTCAGCCATCACCTGATTGTTTAAGATATACCTTTCATGGTCTTTTTTATCTATTGCATTGTTGATATGAATGTTAATGAATTCTATTGGAATGTTGGCCTCTTTTTTTCTATAGTTGTCCATATAAAATTCGTTGAATTCCCTAAAATAATAATGATTGGAGAGATATTGATTGAAAATCCTTATTCTTCTTTTTTTATTTTTATAGAATACTTTGGATTTGGATGAGAGATAATACTCATTTCCAATCAGTTTGTTGTCAATTATTCTCTTTTCTATCTTTTCTCTTTTTCCTGAAGCTTTAATGCCGTGGCTTTTCAGGATTTTTTTTAGGGTTTTGGTATTGTACTCATTGAGCTGTGCTGAAATGTCTTTCATCTTCGCCTTGTTTAATATATACTTATTTTCAATGAAATATTCTCTCAAATAATCTTCAGACAACTTATATTCTTTGACAACACCATCTATAGCTTCATCAATGGCAGCGTCTTGTTTTAAAACTGGAAAGACAAAATCATATGTGAACTGGATTTCAGAAATGTCATAATCTTTGGGAACATTTTCCGAGTATTTAAGCGAAAACTTTTCTAAATAAGAAGTATCATCAAACATAATTGATAGTAATTTTATTGATAATAATTTTTATACTTATGTAAAATCGATTGTTTAATGTACTTGACTTATCATAGCTCCAAAATTGAATAAAGTATTTGCAATATTCGTATGATTAAATGAAAAGAAAAATTTTTTGCTTTAATTTAGTTGCATGTATCTGACATTAATTATGAAGTTATTGAAAATCCATCTGAATTTAAGTTTACCATATATATCAACCAATATTCAAATGAAATTTTATGACAGAAATTGTCAATGTTAATGTTTAAAAAAATTAGATTGTGGAGGATTGCCCCCACTTCAAGGATATCATTTGTTGATGGTGATGACTGTACTGTTTAAACCCAAAACCCTTGAGTAGTCAATTTTGTCAGCAATTTTATTCAACATGGTAATATTGTCAAATTCCAAGTTTTCATTTTCAACAACAGGATTGAAGTCAATACCAGTATCCTTGATTGAAATCAGAATATTATCATCATTATCCCTAACGATAACATCTATTGTGTCAATGCTTTCATTGGTATTGATTATGTTTACAAGCATTTCTTCAATAGCAAGACTGACCAATGTTGCTGACTTGTCTGGATTGAGATAATCCTTAACTTCACGGGACAGATTTACAGCTTCGTTTACATCCCCATGGATTGTATGCTCAAATACTTTTGTATCATCATTGTGTTTGTTAATAAAGAATCCACTATATTCGCCATTGGTACTTTTATTGAGGTATTTTGAATAAGCAAAAATAAACAGAATTGTTATGATTTCAGCTATTGCAAATGAAACCCAAATTCCATTTCCGCCAAATATGAATGACAATACCACTGCAAATGAAATCGGTACGATAAATCCTTCAAGCAATGAAATGATTGTTGACAATTTATTTTGCTGAATTGCCTGAGCATAGAATGTGTATAGAAATGTAATTGCAGTTCCCACATAGCTTATTGCAAAAATTCTCAATGCATTTAAAACCACAGGTATGTCAGCAGGATCCTTAACGCTGTAGAGGAACAGCAATGCCTGCGGATAAAAAATGAACAATATAGATAGAGCCAGGCTTGCGGTCAAAACTATTTTTAGAGACTTTTTGGTTACATAGCTTACTCCAGAATAGTCCTCTTCCTTAAAGTAAACTGATACGATTGGTGACATTGTCTGTGCGGTTCCAATCAGGAAGATGTACAATATGAACAGACTGTTGTAACATATACCAAATGCGACAAGCCCTGATTTTCCGATATACCAGCCCAATAGGATGTTCATTATGAACAGTTTTAGAGTTAGGTACAATTGTGTTGATGATGAGGAAAACCCTGAAGTTACAATTCTTTTAAGATAGCTGAAAAATGAACCTAATTTCAGTTTTATGAATTTCAATGTACGCTCATCCTTAAAGAAGTAATATGAAATGATTATTGAACCTACAATGTAACCAGTTGTAGTTGCCAAAGCAGCCCCTGCAATTCCCATCCCCACATATTGGATATATACTATATCAAAACAGAGATTTACAATATTTGCAATCAATATAGCTCTGAATGGAAGTGTTGGGATTCCATCCGCCCTTATGAAGTATGACAAACTCATCATATAACATAAAAATGGCATACCTATTATAAGTGCAGTGAAAAACTGTCTTACATCATTAGTCAAGGCAGGCTGTGATGAGCACAGAAACTGGGAGATGCTTTGTGAAAACAAAACACCGAAAACTGCAATAAGTATTCCGATTGTCAAAAGGGCAATTATTGAAACCGAAAAGTAACTGTTACTTTTTTCATCATCAAATTCCGCCTTTGAAACGGAACAAAGTACGCTGCCGCCCAATCCTATCATCCAATAGATAAGATTGACAAAAGTTATTACCGGAGCGACAATCTGGATTGCAGAGAGGTTTCCTGCCCCAAGCAAAAATGTAACAATCAAACCGTCTACAAACAAGCAAATGTTTCCTGCCATTGATGTAAACAATGTCGGCAGGAAAAATTCACTGAATTTTGCTCTTAATAATTCATAATTTCTTTCATACATGTTATACCCCTAGATACTGAAGAAATCTAAATCTTCAAGGAATTTTACAAAATTATAGATATACTCCTCGGATATGAATGGCCATTTGATGCCCAAACGATATAATGTCTGAATGGTGTATGTATTGTCGACCGGCATCCAGATTTTTTTGACTTTTCCAGAACCGATTGATGTGATAAGACCTGATACTCCCTCCTGCTTTGACTTGTCGGCAAGTGCTTCATCCAAAGCAGTTTCATAATCATCTTCCTCAACAGGCTCAATATTCAATCCTAAAGGCTTGATAATTTCAATGATGTCGCCGAAGCAAACGCTATGGTAATCATATGGATGGAATACAGTACATTCTTTAGGAGTTTTTGAAAGATTAATAATAGCTTTTGCAGTAGTGTCAATCGGTGAAAATTCCACATTGTTCATAAGCATGGAATAAGGCATTTTTCCAATTGTTACAAATGCTTTCAAACGATTTATGAATCCGTTTGATTCGAAATTAATTTGGAATTCGCTGTCTGAGCTTCTTGCCATAAGGTTTCCAACCCTCATGATTTTTACATCCAAATCATCTTCAACTGCAGCTTCCAATACCGCACGTTCTGCAAGGAATTTTGAGCTGAGATATTGGTTGTCAACAGCCTGACCGATAAAGAGATCATGTTCTGAGAATTTGACATCAACAGGAGGGTAGTTGTCTATACTTTCACCTGCAATACTGTATGTGGATACCTGCACATATTTTGCATGTTTCATCTTTGCAAATTTGAGTCCGTTTATTACACCTCCAAGGTTGATATCCTCGATATCAGTTCCGGATGAGAAGTGTTTTACGTTAGCTGCACAGTTGATTATGGTATCGATTTTTTCAGAAGCAAGATTTTCAAAGTCCTCAATGTTGGTAATGTCCCCTTCAATGACATGTAATCTGTTGTTGAATTGTTCTTCATATTCATTTGAGAAGTAATAGAAGAGTAATGATTTTAACCTTTCTTCACCGCTCAGGACCTTATTCGCCCTAATAAAACAGTAAATATCTCCTGTTTCATTTTCCAATAATTCCCGCAATACATGTATTCCTAAAAATCCAGTTGCTCCTGTAAGCAATATATTTCCTAAACTTTCTTCAATTTCACCATCAATCAGTGCCTCGAGGTTGTTTTTCTTGAGCAGATTGTTAATCTGTGTGTAGTCATAGGTAACTTCAGCCTTTTTGTCCATTGTTTCATCCGATAAAATGAACTCGGACAATGCTCTTGGAGTAGGATTTGAGAACACATCACCATAATTCAAATTATAATTACGGTTTAAAGCTTCCATTGTGATTTTAGTAACGAGAAGAGAAGTTCCACCAATTTCAAAGAAACTGTCTGTTGCACTTACTTCATCAAGACCTAATATTTCACCAAATAGGTTAGCAAAGAATGCTTCAATCTCATTTTCAGGAGCAACATATTCTGTAATGAGTTCAGGTTCAGGCAAGTTTCTCAAGTCTGTTTTGCCGTTTGCTGTTTGAGGCATTTCATCAAGTTCCATATAGACTGTTGGAACCATATAGTATACAAGCTTTTCAGCAAGTGAAGCCTTGAGGTCATCTATATCGATTGAATAGCCATTTTCTTCACGGTTTTCATCCTTGTATTCATCATGGACCGTAAAGTAAGCGCATAAATGGTCATTTCCTTTGATATTTTTAACTACAACTGCAACTGATTTGATTCCAGGATAATTTCCAAGACCAACTTCAATCTCACCTATTTCGATTCTTAAACCTCTAAGCTTGATTTGATTGTCCATTCTTCCGAACACATAATAGTTTCCTTCAGGTGTAACTTTAACAAAGTCTCCGGAATGGTAGAACCTTACTCCATTGATTATCTCATAGGCTTTTGCATTGTTCTCAGGACGGTTAAGGTATTCTCTTGAAACACCTTTTCCAGCAATGAACAACTCACCGATGACATTTGGAGGCAGAGGATTTGAATCGAAGTCCATAACCATTTCATGAACGTTGAATAGTTCCTTTCCAATGTGGATGTCTGGACTTTCCAAAAGATGACCGTTACAGTATACTGTTGTTTCGGTTGGTCCGTACATGTTGAAGAATTTTCCTTTGGAGTTTTTGGATAGGAGTTCATACAATCTCGCAGAGAACGGCTCTCCCGCATGGATGTATACCTTAAATCCATACATTACCTCCTGCATCGCTTCGATTTCAAGATACTGAAGCAATCTTGAAGGTGTTGCAACGTAAACGTTTGCACCGCTCCTGCGTATAAGGTCCATCATCTCAATCGGATCCTTATACTCAGTATCATTTGCAAATACCATTGGAACTCCATTCAATAGGGACCCCATCAATTCCTGTTGGAATACATCAAATGCAACGGTTGTAGTAGACAATACCTTATAATCCTCTTTTTCAAGATTGTGGACCAATTCATAAGTACACACGTTTCTTGGATCAGGATATACGAAGTTTGCAATGTTTCCATGTTCAAGAATTACTCCTTTTGGAAGTCCTGTTGAACCGGAGGTATATATAAGGTAAGCCATATTGCTGCCTGATACATCAGGGTCAGGATTGGAAGTGTCTTCCTCACTAAGCAATTCATTAATATCCAATAGGTTTTCACTGTAATCACTTAAATTGATGCCCTTTTTCTCAATTACATCATCAATAATAATGTATTTTGATTCACTGTCAGTCAGCACATGTTCTATCCTCTCTGAAGGATATTCTGAATCCACCGGAATGAATGCAGCACCGGATTTTAAGATACCGAATGCAGATGCGATTACATTGCTGTTTCTGTTTAGAATGAACATCACCCGATCTTCAGGACCGACTCCTTTTTTGATGAGGGCATGAGCAATTCTATTTGCCTTTTCGTTTAATTCGGCATATGTGAACTCACCATCTGTTGCATATAATACAACCCTGTCAGGATGCAATTCAACCTGATTCTCAAATATCTTGTTTAATCTGTCTTCAGGAATTTCATCATATTCAAAATCGTCAACACCCCAATCATCATTTTCAATGATTGAAATATCGCTCATCAAAGTATTTTCATCGAATGTCTGGAATTTGTTTAGGACAATTCTAATAGAATCAAGCAATGTGTCAATTAAAGATTCTGAGTATAGCTGGTCATTGTATTCACAGAAAATTCTGTATTGATTGTCGACTTCAACTACATTGATGTTTATCTTGAATTTCAATCCGTCATAGTCAATTGACTGTCTTTCAACATTCATGCCGGCAATTTCAATGTCCTCTATGATTTTTCCATGATAAGCATAGAATATTTCCGGAGCGATGTCGAATTCATTTGATATTTCTGTTAAAGGATAAGATGAATATGCCAATACGTTGAGCCATTCATGGTTTATGTATTCAAGATATTCCTTAAGTGTTGACTGTGAGTTTAATTTCAATGCCAACGGCAATGTCTTAACCATCATTGCCAATGTTTTTTGCTGATTAGGATTGAATCTTCCGTTAGTGATTGTTGCAATTAATGTATCCCTGTTGAAAACGAATTTGTTTATTACAAATGAAGTTGCTGCCAAAAACAGATTATTCTGACTGATGCTTGATTTGGAACAGAATCCGTCAACGGCAGTCTTGTCAATGAAAATGTCTCTCATTGCAGATTTACCATCTGACTCATCACCGTTGATGTCCTGAGCAATCAATGTTGCATTATCAAATTCCTTTATTTTGTTTGAAAAGAACAATTCAGCTTCCTTATAGAGGGTTGACTGTTTAACCTTGCTTTCACTTAATGAATATTCGAATCCGTCAAGCTCTTCCATCTCATATTCTTTACCATCATAGATTTTTGCAATCTCATCAAAAAGAATGTTTAGGGATGTTCCATCAACAATGATGTGATGGAAATCGGCAAGAAGCATTGAATTTCCAACTATCTTAAACCTAAAGAGCGGCCCTTCATCCAATTTGAACGGTTCCACAAATTCATCCGCATTAAATTCATCTACAATTTCAATCATATCATCGACATTCAAGGAATCCCTTCTTTGCTGATAGACTTCACCATTATCCATAATAATTCTTGTTTTCAGGTATGGGTGATTATCTATGGCTTTGATGATTGATGATTTGAGCTTGTCTGCATCTATGCCATTGTCAAATTCCATTTTCTTTGGAAGATTGTATGCAAGATTTTCAGGGTCTTTAATGCAGTCAAAGTAAACTCCAAGCTGATTTGGTGTTAACGGATACAATTCCTGAATGTCTGCAGATGCATCATCTTCAACTTTAATTTCTGAAGCTATTCTTTCAATTGTCTTGTATTTCAGGATTTCAGTTACGTTCAATTGAGCATTAAGATTATTGTATATTGCTGAAGTTAGCTGGATTACTGTCAGTGAGGTTAGCCCTATGCTGAACAAATCAGTATTGACCCCAAACTCATCAATTCCAAGGATGTCAGATACCATATTGAACAATTCATTTTCAAGGTCTGTTCTTGGTTTTATGAATTCTTCAACATCAATTTCAGGATCTGGAAGGTTTTTGAAGTCAGTTTTTCCGTTAGGTGTTTTTGGGAATTCTTCCAGTTGTATGAAATAGGACGGCACCATATATTCAGGAAGTGAATCAACCAGGTGCTGTTTGAGCTCATCCATGTTGATATCACATGTGGCTGTGAAATATGCGCACAGATGTTCTATTGAGTTGAGTTTTTTAACCACTACACTTGAAAGGGTGATGTTGTCAAAGTTTGCAATCGCCCCTTCTATTTCTGACAGCTCAATTCTTAAACCTCTAAGCTTGATTTGAGTGTCGTTACGTCCCAACACATATAGCTCTCCGGAAGCATCTTTTTTACCTAGGTCCCCTGTATTGTAATATGCAATGTCATTCAGTTGCATGAACACTTTGTCAGTTTGTTCTGGATTGTTTAGATATCCTCTTGCGATACCTGCCCCTCCCACATATATTTCACCAGATACATATGGAGGCAACTGATTTCCGTCGATATCCATTACCTTGCAGACTACATTAAACATAGGCCATCCTGCAGTTACTTCAGGTGAGTCTATCAATTTGTAATGTGATGCAATGGTAACTTCTGTAGGTCCGTAGGAATTGTAAATGTCGGCTGAAGTGTATTTTGACAACCTGTCATATAATACAGGTGGGAATCCTTCTCCACCTACAATTATGACATTGCATTTGCCGACAACTTCCTGGATTTCTTCAAGCTGAAGGTATTCAAGTAATCTTGTTGGTGTTGAACCGAATCCTTCTGCGTCGGTTGATTTGAATAATTCAACCAACTGTAATGGGTCTATTGCCTGTTCATCGTTTGCAAACACTACTGGCAATCCATTCAAGATTGTACCGAATATTTCCCTTAAAAATACAATAAATGATACGGTGGAAATTGAAATAAACTTATTGCATCTATGGTTCAGTTCGTAAATCGGTGCATTCTCCTCGACATTGGCAACATAATTGGTTATTCCCCTGTGGGTAATCATTACTCCTTTCGGTTTTCCTGTTGAACCTGAAGTGTATATTAAGAAACATAGGTTGTCCGGAGTCAATTCAATTTTTGGATTTGAATCATCCTCTTCTTTGAGTAGTTCATCAACATCAATCCTGTTTTCACCATCATATTCAATATCGGCTGAGGTGATAACAAATCTTGAATCACTGTCTTCAAGAATCTGCTCTATTCTGTTTTTCGGATAATTAGGATCAATTGGAATGAACGCTGCTCCTGCTTTGACAATACCTAAAACTGCTGCAATCAAATCGCTGTTCCTTCTCATCATGAACATTATTCTATCTTCAACATTTACTCCCCTTTTGATTAATGCATTAGCGATTTTGTTTGCTTTTCTGTTCAATTCATCATATGTTAGTTGGCCGTCTTCAGCATAAAGTATTGTCTTTTTAGGATTTTTCAATGCAATATCTTCAAATACCCTGTTTACAATTCCTTCATTTGCAAGTTCAATCTCGAATCCTTCATCCAATTCTATTTCCTGCCTGATTGAAATGTCCTTCAACAGAGTATCTTCACAGTCAAACTTATCCAGCAACACATCCATTGACTCTAGAAATGCTTCCATGAGCTCTTTTGAATAGAATGATTTGTCATAGCTGATGTTAATGTTTCCACTTTCGTAATTCAATACCAATTTATAATCTTTCCTGTCGAATTCCCTGATGAAAAACAATATTTCACTTTCAAAGTTTAGCTTTCTGTTATTCATGAGAGGATATGAATTATACTCTTCAAATGTTTTTTTGAAATCGTTGAAATATTCTCCCACACTTAAATCTGTGTTGAAGTGGTATCCTGCTGCAACACGATTATAAGCTATCAGAATATCTTTTGAAAATGAAAACTTGGTTAAGTCATAAAGGAAAGTTGCAAGCAATAATTTTTCTTTTGTCAAAGAATACTTGTTAGAGAGATTCTTCAGTTTATCAATATCTATTGGCCTGGAAATTTTTGTAAATTCAACTTCATCTCCGCTGACATCAGGTGAAATTGCTGTTGGATTATCGAATGAATTGATAAAATTATTATAATAGTTTTCAGCCTTAAAGAATTCAACTTCTTCTATATCATAATCCCTGCATTTTTTGGAAGGATCATTTTCAACCTGCCTTGCCAAATCTTTAATGCCCCGCCCGATTGAGTCTATTTCTCTTGCTTCAAAACATGACTTGTCATATTCTATAAATATGGACTGTAGGCCGTCCTTATCTGAAAAATTCTTATTTATTCTGAAGTGAAGTGGGAATTTGATGTCCTTTTGAAGGGTGAGGAATTTGGAGCCATATTCTGTTGAGTTGGATACTATTGAAACCATTGAAATGCAGTCAGGGTCAATGTTGTTATTTCTTAAATCAGTAGTATATTCACTGAACTGTAATTTTGCATGACTTAAACCTTCCTTTAGAACTTTTTTGGAATATGCAAGCAATTCATCAAATGTCAATTCCCCATCATACTCAAGCCTTAATGGAATTGTATTAACAAACATTCCCAGTGCATCACCCTGTCCGAAGTATCTTCCATGAACTGAAGTATTTAAAACCAAATCTTTGAATAACTTATTGTCCTTTTTGGATTTTGCCAGATATAAGAAACAAAGTGCAAGGGAAGTTACGAATGGAGAGTAATTGAATTCATGAGTCTTGTCAAACAGGACTTCAAGATAACCCAATTCGGAATCATCAAATGAATACCAGTCCTGATTATAATCCTTCAATGAATTAAGCCAATATTTCTTGTCGTTTTGCGCATCATCTGAAGCGAGATACTTTATCTCCTCATCAACATAACTGTCATAGGAGTAATCTATTGGAACAAATTCACTGTTGTCTTTAACGCAATCCATGTATCTTTCAATTTCTTGAGGTATTATTGAAAAAAGTGAGGTTCCGTCAAGTAAAATATGCTGAACAACCCCGATAAGCACAGTCGAATCGTCTGTTTTCAAAACTGCCCATCTGTATAATGGACTATCAAAAATGTCATCAAAAGGTTTATCGAGATAATCTTCTATGAATTCATCAATATCGTCTGAAATGTCAAATGAATCAACATTGACGACACGACCATCAGTGAAATATTGCTTAAATTCACCATTTTCATCATATTTAATTTGTAAATTCAAATATTCTTTTGAAATACATTCAATTGCCGATTTTACAGCATCAAAATCCTCCAAATCATAATTTTTTCTAAATTTAAGATAGAAAGAATCATTATGGGGATTGTTTATCTCAGAAAACAAAAGCATTTTCTGAGCTGAAGATAAATTAAAAAGATCCATATTTTCCACCATTAATAAAAATCATTTCTTTAATAAAAATGACACATCTATAATATAATATATATGTAAAGAATATTATATAAAACTT
>ONUN01000034.1 GCA_900320955.1 uncultured Methanobrevibacter sp.
AGTAGATAATTCTTCTACTTTTAATAATTTTTTGTTTGCACGGTATAGAACAAATTTCACTAAATGTAGTAGATAATTTAAAGTGCGTTATGCCAACAGTAACATGAAGCTGGTCAAAAAGAACCAAAAGTTCTATAATCCAGATTCACCATTACTGATTAAGGATGTTAAAGATGAAGATGTTGTAAAAGAAGTCAATGAACCTACCTATTATATTGATACAAAAACTAGGTGTTTTAAAGTATTTTTTTATCTCATGTTCTTTTTATCATGGAAAATTGTTGAATCAGTTACATTTTTTAGATGTTTGTATCTTTTAAAAAGTCAATTATATTCATGTGAATTATTCCATTTTTTGAATAATCCCAATTATCGAGGGTTAATACATATTTAAGGTAGTTATCATTAATTTTTTCCAAACTTCTAAACTCTCGATTTCGGGTAGTTTCATCCAATATACTTTCGGATACTTGTACATATATTGTTTTGTTAGGTTTTTGACATACAAAATCCACTTCAAGTCCATCAATATTTCCAATGGTAATTTTGTAATTTCTTCTAAGAAGTTCTAAAAAAACAATATTTTCTAAAATTTTCCCTCTTGATTTATTAAATCCTGTTTGGATTTCATAAAATCCGGGATCGATACAATAGTATTTCTCATTTGTTGTTAAGATTTTTTTAGTTTTGATTTCTTCTCTTTTAGATTTAATTATAATGTATGCATCTTCAATTTGCTTTAGATAATTGCTGATTGTATTTGTTGAAACAGATATTCCTTCATGTTTTAAAAAATTTCGAATAGAGTTAACAGAAAAAATTTCACCGGTATTTACTATTATGAATTTAATCAGTCTTTCTAAAAGTACAACATCACGAATGTTGTTTCTTGAAATAATGTCTTTCAATACAATTGTTGAAAAAATATCAGTTAAATAATCAATTTTTTCCTCTTCATTGAAATTCAGGGTTCTTGGAAGGCCTCCGTATTTCATATATTTATTAAATATTTTTATTTCATCATTTGCGGTTATTTGCCCATTTTTTTTATGATATTCTAAAATTTCATTAAAAGAAAACGGAAACATTTCTATTTTAATGTATCTTCCGGAAAGTAGTGTTGCTAGCTCTCCGGATAAAATTTCTGAATTTGAGCCAGTTATATAAATGTCAGCATCTAAGTCAATCCTATATGCATTAATGCTTTTTTGCCAGTCTTTAATAAGTTGGATTTCATCAAAGAATAAATAAATTTTGCCTTTAATGTTTTGTGTTTCGTTAAAAATAAATTTATTCAAGTCTTCATGTGTTTTAATTTTATCGTACTTTGCAGATTCTAAAGGGAGATATATTATATTGCTATCATTAACTCCATTTTCTTTAAGTTCATTTATTATTTGCTTTAAAAAATAGGTCTTACCTGATCTCCTAAGGCCTGTGATAACTTTTATCTCTTCTTCATCAATGAATTTACGAATTTTTTTTAAATAGGTCTCGCGAATTATCATAACTATATACTAATTTATTATTTATTAATATAAACATTTGCTTTTTTAAATTATATACTGAGAATATTTGTAAAAATTATAATAAATTTTCATTATATAATTTAAAATTGAAAATATTTGTTTATTTAAATTTCCTATTTTTCATTAAGCAGGGGGTATTGACAGATGATTTTTTCAGATGATATTAACAAATTTTACAATAAGTATTTGATAATTTCGTTATTATTATGTCAACGCCAATATGAAGCTGGTCAAAAGGAATCAAAAGTTGCATAATCCTGATTCGCTGTTGCTGATAGTGAGGTAAAGAGAGTTATGTTGTAAAAGATGTTTGTAAACCCAGCTACATTGATTTACAACAAAAATTAATTTAATTCCTGCAATAAATTATACTGCACTTGCATTATATGTAGGTAAAGTGCAAAAATTAATCCCAGTTTAATCAATAAAAATTAGATCTTGTGAAATTATTTAAAATGAAAAATAAATATGGTGAAATTGATTATTCGCCATATTTTTTATTGAATTCTTCTTTTTCGGTTGCAATTTTTCCTTCTAAAGTGGTTATTGTAGTGGCTGTTTTATCTTTAAGGCCAGAAATGCTTTCTTCAATATTTATTGTTTCTATAGTGTCGTCAAGGTCTTCTTGAAGGTTTGCAATTAATTCATTTTTAGCCATTTGAATTCTTAATTGTGTTCTTAACAATATTTCTTCTAAAAGGTTGTCAGCTTTAAATAGAATTAAATCAGCATCTTTACCATCGTTTTCGATTGCTACTTCAACATCATTTGATAAAATAGTAATAGCTATGTCTGCATCATCTAATGCATCATCAATTCTTGCATCTGCTAAAGCCAGATGGGATTCTATTTTTTGCTGATTTCTAGCTTTTTTCTTTTCTAATAATTCTTCTTCAAATTTTATTTTAGCATTAGCTTTTTTCTCATTAATCTCTAATATTTTTTCTTCTCTTTTAATATTTAATTCATCTTTTTTTTCTTCGAAACTCATATTTTCACCAATTTAGTTTCAATTTGAAATTAATTACAACTAATTAATTTTAATATTTAATAGATTATTTATCATTAATTAATGTTTTCTTTTTATAAATTTTAATTTTATCTTATTTTTGTTCATTTTCATCGATTAAATTAATTTAAAAATTAAATTATTTTCAAGAAAAAATTAAATAGATATATGAATATAAATTATATTAACAAGAGTGTGTTCACATGGATTCAAATTCAAATAACAAAAATAGTGGTAAATCCGAAATTAATCAACAGGAGATATTGGATATTTATTCATTGGATAACAATGAACTTGATAATGTGCCCATAGGCTTTTTCTTTGGACTTGTCGCCCGCCAATATCTTAGCTTTTTTGATAAATATTTATCTGAATTGAATATAAATCCAAACCAGTTTTGGATATTATTAATTCTCTGTCAGGAACAAAATATTTCACAGGATCGAATAGCATCTCTTTTAATGGTTAATGGAGCAACAGTGACTCGTGAACTTGAAAATTTAGAAAAAAGAAATTTAATCATGAGAAAAATAGATGAAAATGACAGGCGAAGAAAATTAGTTTCACTGTACGATAATGGATTTGAAATGCTTGAATCGGTTCAGGATGTTGATTGGGAAAATGAATCTAAATTATTGAACTATTTCAGCATAGAAGAACTTCACATTTTGAAATTTCTGCTTAAAAAAATTATTATTACAATTGAAGACATTCAGAAATAAAATATATTTTTCATAATTCAAAAACTCTCTTTGTTAGTTCTATTTATTTTTTTAATTTATTGCAATGTCATGGAATCGTTTGATCAGTAATATTTGTTCGTTAACTATGAATCAGATTTAACTAAAAAATAGCGGATAATTTCATTACTTTTTAATCATTTTTTGTTTGTAATCTATGAAACAATATTTCGATTTTTAGTAGATAATTTCTATACTGCTATGCCAACAGTAACATGCAGCTGGTTAAAAGGAACCAGAAGTTGCATGATTCTAATTTGCCATTGCTGATTGGGGAAGTTAAAGATGGGAAATGTTGTAAAGGAAGTTAATGAACCTTGTTATATTGACACTCAACAAAGATTATTTTAAATTAAGGCCTTTTGGCTGTCACATTTGTGTTTTTTAGCATTTGTGCAGTTGGGATTTTTTTTGAATGGTTGATATTATAAGTATGATGTGTCAGTTATATGGCCGTATGATGATATATTAGGCAATATATTATTTGACCATCTAATTGCCTATTTTGTTTGCATTTCATGAACAAGTATTTATATAAATGTGTTTTCATTTTATGAACAAGTATTTATATAATAATGTTTATAAATTATAAACGAATAATGTGGAGGGGATAGATGATGGAAGATGTAATTTATAACTATATAATAAAACAGCTGTCTGAAGTGCCAATGATTCTAAACAGGAAATTATCATATAAAAACATCAAGTTTAATAGCAAAAACGAATTTGATAAGCTCAGATTAATGATTGATAGTTTTTTAGATGGGGAATCTGAAGAGAGATACTTTGTACTTCCAGGAATTCGAGGGGTTGGAAAAACAACAATACTATACCAATGCTATGAATACTTGTTAAAGGAAAAAAACTTCAATTCAAGTAATTTGTTATATATCTCATGCGAAACAACAAATTTTGCAGGCCAAACAGATATCAAAAAGATAATAGAAATCTATTTGGATAAAATTCACAATACAACTCCCGCACTTTTAGACAAACCGGTTTTCATTCTCATTGATGAAGCACACTTTGATGAAAATTGGGCAATGAACGGTAAAACCCTCTATGATGAATCTCCATATATTTTCCTGATATTGACAGGTTCATCATCACTTCATCTGAATTACAATTCCGATGCGGCCAGAAGGCTCAATATACTGCCAGTAATGCCATTAAACTATTCCCAGCATTTGAGCTTAAAATACAACTACCAAACGGATATTGGAAATGATTTGATTGATTTGATATTCACAGGAAACATTGAATCTGCACAGGAAAAGGAGCTGAAAATCCAAAAGGATTTGATAGGATTAGAGGATTATCCATTAAATGATTGGAACATTTACTTAAACTATGGTGGTTTTCCCGCAACATTCAACATCAAATTCGAAGATATAATTGTATCTAAACTATGGACAATAATATCCAAAGTGATAACTGTTGATATGGCAAATGTATTCAATTTAAACAAGAACAATCAAAACTTGACTTATAAAACACTTGTATATCTTGCATCACAAAAACCGGGAGAAATATCACATGACAAACTGTCAAACTATTTGGATTGTGGCAAAACAACCATAAACAATATCATCAACATATTGGAAAAGACACAACTGATATATCACAGTGAAGCTTATGGTGGAGCTTCTAAGAAAGTCAAAAAACCATGGAAATATAACTTCGCAACACCGAGCATCAGAAACTGCATAAACATAAAATTCGGAAACACTGCAGGATCAAAAAGTGAATACGATGGGATACTGTTGGAAAATCAGATATCCTCCAATCTATTTAATCTAAACAACAGTAATGCCTCATTTGACTTCAATGTCTATTATGATTCACAAAAGGGAGGCGTTGACTTTATTGTTAAAAAATTATTCGGCAGTGCAATACCAATAGAATCAGGAATAGGAAGCAAAACAAAAAGACAAGTAAAAAAAGCAATGAATAAATATGATGCAGATTATGGAATTGTAGTTTCAAATAAAACAGATTTTATAGAAAAGGAAGATGATGTGATATTCATACCTCCAAAAACATTCTCTTTTTTATAAAGGGGCTGGTTTTTTGCTCCTTTAATTATGGAGATATATGGGATTAATATGTAGTGTTTGTTTTGTATTTCTAAAACAAATTTGACTTAAAAGTAGTGGATAATTTAATGTGTGTTATGCCAACAGTAACTGGGGTTGATTCACAACAGGGATTAATGTAATGGCTAAATTTTTCTTCTTATTAATAGGGGATATATTCGGGGCACGTGACGGAAATTATTTTATTCATTAAAACTAAATCATTATTATGAAAAAGTTTTTGAGTGTTGCATTAAAATTCCAATGGAAAACAATATTAATTATTTCAGCATTGCTGATTATTCAGACATTCTTTCAAATGGAAATAATTGATCTGTTCAGTGTGGCTCTGAATGGAGTTAAAGAACAGAATATCAACTTGCTTTTTAAATCCGGATTATACATGTTAATGTATACTGTATTTGCTATGATTTCCATGTATGCTGTCTTTTTTCTCTCAACAAGAGTGGCTTCAAAAGCAGCATATACTGTCCGTGAGAAAATATTTCATATTCTAATGAACTTGCCTGATGAGGAAATTGCCAAATTTAAAATTTCAGGGCTTGTTACACGGTCAACCAGGGGGATGTCCTCAGAACAGGGATTCATAGTGATAATACTCACACAATTAATGATGGTTCCAGTTGTACTTGTAGCAATTATATTTGAAATAGCATTGATTGATGGGACTTATGCGTTATTCTTCTTGTCATTTATGGGCGTTATTGCTATACTCTTAATTTTTAGAATGAAACAAATTCAAAAAATATTTTTCAGAGCTAAAAAGACATATGGGAAGTTAAACCTGATGTTTTTGTCCAAAATCACTAATATTGCAAACAGCATTCCATTTAATAAACAGGAGAATGATGTTGAATTTGAAAAGGCATGTGAAAATTCCTATGATAAAAACGTTAAGTATATCTTAAGTCAGTATTACCTAGGTCCTGCATTATTATGGGCTTTATATGCTATTGTTCTGATTGTATTTGCGATGATTAATTCCGGATACACCATTGGCTTTGAAACTGACAGTGCATTTGATTCATTTATTATTCTGATATATGTGGCCTACTTCATTTCTACCTTGTCGTTTGTTCCGGCTTTAATTGATAGGTGGCCACGTGCATATGCCACTTCCGTGCGTTTAGAGGAAGTCCTGAATATTGAAGATAAAATCATAAAATCTGAAAATACAAATGATAATCCAAAAGAAATAGAAATTGTTGATGAGGATATTGATTATGAGGATAAGGGAGTATGGGCTGAAAAAAAAGACATCATCCGAAAATTCCGCATAATATTGAAAGACGATATGGCAAAAACAATATTCTCAATGATTTTACTCACGGCATCTACACTGTGTATGGTTTATGGTCCTAAACTTGCAGGAAAGACAGTTGATTTATTGGCTTCTAACATGGATTCATCCAACGATGTTGCCATCTACACTAATCTTGCCTTGTTGCTGATATTATATACTGTAGCTTATCTGTTTAAGTTGCCTCCAAAGAGAATCATGGGAGTTATAAGTGAAAAGGTTGCCTATAATTTAAGAATGAAATTATTTGACAAGATTGACCTTATCGATTCAGGGTTCATTCAGGAAAATTCAAAGGGTCAGATTTTATCCCGATTAAACAACGATGTGATGAACATTCGGGAGTTCGTCTCTTCTCGTATTTCTGAAATTTTTGCGCAAATCCTATCGATAGTTCTTGTAGTGGTATTTATTTTGACGACAGATGTTAGATTGAGTTTGATATATCTGACCATATTGCCTGTTTATGCCGTCTGCTTTTATATATGTGACGTTAAATCCAAAGTCCATTATGATGGTCATCAAAAGCAGTTGGGTCGATTGATGAGCTATTTTGAAAGAGGACTGTCAAATCGCCATTCGTTCCATGAAAAAGGGTTTAAAAATATGAATCAAACTGTAATTGACAATTATGTCAAATCCAGAAATGTCACAAATCTTATGGGGCCTATTACAACATTCTTAAGTAATATAAGTACTATAACTGTTTATATTGTAGGTGTTTACTTTTTATCAGTTAATGAAATACAGCTGGGAACCCTATTGGCGTTTATTATGTATGGACAATTAATGACAAAACCTTTTAAAAAACTAAGCTCCTCAATGGCCACTATTGAAACCGCATTTTCAAGCATCAAGAGAATATTTGCGATTATTGATTATAAAAACGATAAATAATTGAATTTCAATCATGCAGTATTGGACAATTTCAATTGCTTTTACTGGCAGGTGAAGAAACTATTGAACGAGAATTTAAACCATTAATGAATATCTCAGATAATTATCCAAAATACGTAATAACCTTGGATGAGGTGGATATGTCTCATGATGGAATCATTCATTTGAATTTAATTGATTTTTTAATGGATAATAAAGTGATTTAACATCGTTTGGAATTATATCCTTTTGGGAACTTCAATATCGTTTGCTTCATCGGAAATTTTATTCATTTTTTGGGAACTCTTTAATTTATTCCTCTTATTTCATTATTTTTTGTTCATATTTTATGAACTTTATTTCACTAAATAGCAACACTTATATATTGAAAATCTATACCTCTAATTGTGTAGGTTAAAAATATCTGCCTACGATTTAAAAATAAAGAGGAAAATTGATGAAAAGAAATCGCATAATTGCAAGCATAATATTCATTGTAATTATTATTGGGGGCATGCTGTCTTTAGGATTTGGAGGCCCTGAAAGGATTGACATTGTTGGTTCTACATCTGTTCAGCCGGTAGCTGAAAAACTTGCAGAAGAGTATGGCATTAACCATTCTGATGTAAAAATAAATGTTCAGGGTGGAGGGTCCAGTCTAGGTATTAAAACTGCTCATGAAGGAATTGCAGACATTGGAATGAGTTCAAAAGAATTGGATGACAGTAATAAACAAGATCTGAAAGAATATGAAATTGGTAGAGATGGAATTGTACTGGTCGTAAATGCCAACAACAATGTATCTGATTTGACTAAGGACCAATTGAAAGGCATTTTCTCTGGAAAAATTACCAGCTGGAAAGATGTAGGTGGAAGTGACAATAAAATCAATGTTGTAGTTCGTGAAGCAGGATCAGGTACTTTGGATGCATTTGAAGGCATTGTAATGGGTGATGCTAAAATTAAAAGTGATGCAATTGTTCAAAGTTCCACCGAAGCCGTTAAACAATCAGTTAAACAAGATGAAAATGCAATAGGCTTTGTATCCTTTGCACACATGTCAAATGATGTAAATGCCATAAAAGTTGGAGGAATATCACCAACTATCGAAACAATTGCCGATGGTTCTTATGAATTGCAAAGGCCATTTTTATTTCTAGTTAAGGGAGAGCCTACAGGCGAATTGAAAGAGTTTATTGAATGGACAAATGGAGCAGAAGCTCAAAAAATTTTAGAATCTGAAAAAATTATTAAATTAGATGAATGATACATTTTGGAATTTTTAATGGGGTTTTTATATGGGAAAATCTATATCTGAAGCATTGATAGAAAAGTCATTGTTTTTAACGGCACTTCTGTCGTGTTTTATAATTCTGGTTATTTTATGTTTCATATTTATTGAAGGATTTCCTGCAATTCATGAATATGGTGTAGTCAAATTTTTATTTGGAAATGTCTGGGCTCCAAATGATGGGGAATTTGGAGTGTTTTCAATGATTGTGGGATCGTTGTGTGTAACTGTATTTGCATTGATAATTTCAGTACCTCTCTCCATTTTATGCGCCACTTTTATGGCGGAAGTGGCAAATACTAAAGTTAGAAACTTTTTAAAGCCGGTTATTCAAACATTATCAGGAATTCCATCTGTAGTTTATGGATTTTTTGGATTGATTATATTGGTGCCTTTTGTAAGACTTCACTTTGGCGGAACCGGATTCAGCATATTGACTGCAGCGATAATATTGTCAGTCATGATTTTGCCCACTATCATATCCGTTTCCTATGATTCATTAAGGGCTGTGCCTCAAGAGTATAGGGAAGCGTCATTGGGATTAGGTGCAACAAGCTGGCAGACAATTCGCAACGTAACCATTCCCGCAGCGCTTCCGGGCATAATCACAGCAATTATTTTGGGAATGGGAAGGGCAGTTGGCGAAACATTGGCGGTGATAATGGTTGTAGGTAATGTTGCAAAAGTGCCCGATTCAATTTTTGCTCCTGCAAGAACATTGACATCAAACATTGCATTGGAGATGAGCTATGCAACAGGAATTCATTATAATGCATTATTCGCTACTGCAGTCATATTGTTTATACTTATAATGATATTGTTGGTCATTGCCAAGTATATTCAAAGGAAATACAGTATTGATGCTGCTGGGGGAACATTATGAAAAGCTTCATATCTGCAAAGAATTCCCAAAAAAATAATGAATTCGATATTAATAATCTCTGGAGTAGTCACAATAGCCATTCTGGTAATCATGTTGGCATATATTTTAATTAAAGGAGTTCCGGTCATGAACCTTGAGTTTATTTTTGGCCAGGTTGAAAACCAGGGAAGATCCGGAGGAATATTGCCGATGATTATTTCCAGTTTGTATGTGACTTTAATTTCAATTTTAATAGCCACACCTTTAGGTGTAGGGGCAGCTATTTATGTGGTCGAATATGCAAATAATAAGAGATTAGTTAATGTCATACGTTTTGGAGCGGAAATATTAGCTTCTATTCCCTCAATCGTGTTTGGTCTATTTGGATTTGCATTTTTTGTAATGTTTTTAAAGTTGGGATGGTCTGTATTTTCAGCCAGTCTGGTTCTTGCAATCATGGCAATTCCAACAATATTTCAAGTTTCAGAAGTTTCTCTAAGTTCTGTGCCAAGCATATACAAGGAAGGAAGCTATGGACTGGGGGCCACCAAATGGCAAACAATATATAATGTAATTTTACCTGCAGCACTTCCGGGAATTGTCACTGGAGTAATATTGGCAATGACAAGGGCCATTTCAGAGGCTGCTGCGGTAATGTATACTGTAGGTTCATCAATAGCCATACCAATTTCCATGTTTGATCCGGGCAGGCCCCTGCCTCTTCATTTGTATGTTCTTGCAACTGAAGGCATATCCCTGCCTAATGAATTTGGAACCGCATCGGTTCTTGTTATTATAGTATTGGCCATTACATTTTTAACCAATTATTTCACAGACAGGTATCAGAATAAAATGATGGGAAAATAATGAAATTTAATTAATTCATGAGGTTTGATTATGTATAGAATTAATGTGGAGAATTTGAACACCTATTTTGGTGATTCGCATATTCTTAAAGATATAAATTTAAAAATAGCTGAAAATACAGTCACGGCATTAATCGGTCCGTCAGGTTGTGGAAAGTCAACATTTTTAAGGTCAATCAATAGGATGAATGATTTGATACATTCATTCAAGCTTGACGGAACAATAAGTCTGGACGGTGAGGACGTCTATTCTCAAAAAAGGGATGTGGTGGATTTGAGAAGAAAGGTAGGGATGGTTTTTCAAAAGCCCAATCCTTTTCCAAAATCCATTTTTGAAAACGTGGCCTATGGCCTGAGAATTCATGGAAATGATGATGAAGATTATATAGAGCAAAGAGTTGAAGAAAGTTTAAAATCAGCTGCAATTTGGGATGAAGTGAAAGACAAACTTGACCAATCAGCTTGGGATTATCCGGGGGTCAGCAACAAAGATTGTGCATTGCAAGGACAATAGCCAATAATCCTGAAGTTATTTTAATGGATGAACCGTGTTCTGCATTGGATCCGATTTCAACATTAAAAATTGAGGACCTGATTCATGAACTTAAAACGGATTATACCATAATAATTGTTACGCATAATATGCAGCAGGCTTCAAGAGTTTCGGATTACACTGCATTTTTTTTAAACGGAAATCTTGTCGAAAGCGGCGAAACTGAAAAATTGTTTGTAAACCCTAAAGAGAAAAAAACAGAAGAGTATATCAC
>ONUN01000018.1 GCA_900320955.1 uncultured Methanobrevibacter sp.
CACAGTTAAAGCAGGTGAAATCATTATCATGCCTGCTAATGAACCACATGCGCTACAGGCAGAAAACAGTCCATATAAAATGATTCTTACCATGATTAAGAGCGATTAGTCTCATTTTATTATTATTTTTTTTAAAATTTGATAGGTGATGGCATGGCATGGAGATGTAAAGTTTGTGATTATGTGTATGAGGGCGATGAATTGCCTGATGACTACGTTTGCCCACTATGTGATGTGGGTCCAGAATATTTTGAAGAAATTAATGAATAATTTCTTTTAACTTTTTTTCCACCAAATCATTATCCAATCGGCTTTGTCCTTGACATTATAATATTTTTTTGATTTTTCATCATAGCTTAGAATCCTTTCCAAATAATCTTTCAACAGCTTTTTTTCTTCATCGCTGTAAATGTCCAGCCTGAACTTGCCGTTGTCCATTGCATCTTCAATGCTGTCATATTCACGGTAGTTGTTCAAGTCAAATCTTTCGACATTTGCATAGATTCCCATATTGAATAGTATGTTGAAAAAATAATTGTAGTCTGGAAAATCTTCGGTTTTTATTCCAAGCTCCCTGTCAAAATCCTTTTCGATTTTCTTGTTTTCAGGTCCAAAAATGGTTATGAAAACGTATTTGTTTGCAATTTTATTTAATTCGTTCAGCACATCTTCAATAGGCATGATTCCATTCAATGACCTTGAGCAGACCACCACATCAACATCCCCGATTTCTGAGTATTTTATCTCTTCAATAGGTTTTAAAATAGTTTTGATGTTTTTGATATCATTGTCCTCAGCTCTTTTTTTTAGATATTCAAGCATTTTGGGAGATGAATCAAGTCCGATAACGCTTTTAACTTTTTGGGCTAAAGGAACGGTAACGGATCCCTCTCCGCAACCCACATCCAATACTGTATCGTTTTCATCTAAAATTAACTTATCAAACAGTGCATCGTTGTAGTCTTCTTTTTTGGTTCGCCTATAAAATCCCGGAGCCGCCTTATCCCAATCTTTATCAATTTTATTTGCCAGTTTTTCAGCCCAGAAACTTGCCCAATCCACTTCATTTGGATTTTCAATGCACTGTCTCATGTTCACACCTTTGTTTTTCCGGTTAAGATATTTTTGTAGTCTTCGTAGTTTTCTTTAAGAAGTCTCGGGATATCCAATTCATATGGGCAGTTGTCAACACAGGCATAGCATTCTATGCAGTTTTCTGTTTTAGCCATTGTTTCCTGCCATTCTTCAGTTAAATGAGGTTCAGTTGGAAATCTTCTAACCCAAAGTGACATTCTGGCACACATGTTGATTTTAATTCCTTCAGGACATGGCATGCAGTAGCCGCATCCTCGACAAAAATCCTCTCCCAATTCCTTTTTGTCATTTTCAATTACTGATTTCAATTCATCATCTAAAACTGTAGTGCTGTCATAGGAGAGGAATTCATCAAGTTCGGAAATCTTTTGAATTCCCCAAATAGGCAATACGTTGTCAAACTGATTTAGAAATGCAAAACTAGCTTTTGAATTTGTAATCAATCCTCCGCCCATTGCTTTCATTGCAATAAATCCAACATCAAGCTTTTCACATTTTTCCACTAATTCTATCTCTTCTTCTCCGCTCAAGTATGAAAACGGGTATTGCAAAGTTTCATAAAGTTCGCTTTCAATGGCTTCATGGGCAAATGTAATTTTGTGGGTTGTAATTCCAATATGCCTAATCATTCCTTTTTCTTTTGCCTCAAGCATTGCTTTAAATAATTCATCATCTTTTTTAGGAACAAATGAAATGTTGTGGAATTGATATAAATCTAAGTAATCTGTCTTTAAACTTTTAAGTGAAGTTTCCAAATCACTCCAAAACACTTCAGGTGTTTCTGCTGCAGTTTTGCTTGCAAGATAAATGTTTTCCCGATGTATGTCTTCAAAAGCATTTCCCATTTTTTCTTCACTGTCGGTGTAGAAATGGGCGGTATCATAAAAATTAATTCCATTATCATGTGCTTTTTTAAGTATCTCAATTGCTTCCTGCATTGTGCATCTTTGGATTGGAAGGGCACCAAATCCATTTTTATTTACTTCAAGATTAGTTTTTCCAAGCCTCATACTATCTTAACCCATATTTTCTTAATCTTTATATATCTTCAATAAGATAAATAATATTGCTTATTTTTATAATAGAATTATTAATTGTGATGATTAAATGAATGATTTAGAAGAAATTATCTATAAACATGCTTTGCTTAATGCAGCTAAACATAAGGGTTCTGCAAACCCTGGAGCTGTTATGGGTTCAATCATGGCAAATGAACCGGAACTTAGAAGCAAAGCAAAAGAAATTGGTCCGATGTCTGGTAAAATTGTAGCGAAAGTAAATGCTTTGTCTCCAGAAGAGCAAGCAAGCGAAATGGAAAAGTTAGGTGTGGAAGTTCAAGACAAAAAACCTAAAGCTAAAGAAGTTGGACTTCAGGAACTTCCTGGAACTCATGAAAATATTGTTTTACGTTTCGCTCCAAATCCAAGCGGTCCACTACATATCGGACACTCCCGTGCAGCAGTTCCAAATGCAGAATATGTAAAAAGGCATAATGGAAAATTGATTTTAAGGATTGAAGATACCGATCCAAAAAGAGTATATGAACCTGCCTATGAAATGATTCCTGAGGACTTGGAATGGTTGGGAATAAATCCTGATGAAGTAATTTATCAGTCCGACAGATTTGAAACATATTACGATTATGCTCGTCAGTTAATAGAAAAAGGTGCAGCTTATATGTGTACCTGTGACGGCGCTGATTTCAAAGAGCTTAAAGACAACTGTAAAGCCTGCCCATGTAGGGACAATAGTGTTGAAGAAAATCTAGCGTTATGGGAAAAATTTGACACTATGGATGCCGGAGAAGCAGTACTTAGGGTAAAAACCGATATTGCTCATAAAAATCCTGCAATTCGTGATTGGGTAGCTATGAGATTGGTTGATGAAACCCATCCTCGTTTAGGCAATAAATACAGACCCATGTTTTAAGGGGAAAAGACCACCTTGCAAACACTGAAAAACAGAAATATCTCTATGACCACATGGGATGGGATGTGCCTGAGTACATACATTACGGAAGACTTAAAATGGAAGATATTGCATTAAGCACTTCAAAGGCAATGGCTGGAATTGAAGATGGAACCTACAGCGGATGGGATGATCCAAGACTGGGAACTTTAAGAGCTATTGCAAGAAGAGGAATCGATCCAAGAACCATTTATAATCTGATAACTGAAATTGGTGTTAAAATGGCTGATTCAGCTATTAGCTGGAAAAAGATTTATGGTTTAAACCGTAACTTTTTAGAACCTGTAGCAAACAGATATTTCTTTTGTGAAAATCCTCAATTAATCACTGTTGACGGATATGAAGACGGTAAAGTTGACATTGAAAGGCCGCTTCATGCAGACCATATGGACAGAGGAAACAGGATTTTGCCATTTGACGGCAGTGCATATCTTGCAAAATCAGACATCAGCGATGGAATATTCAGGTTAATGGATGCTGTAAATGTAGATATTAACGGTGATGAAATAACATATCATTCCACTTCATTTGAAGATGCAAGAAGCGTTAAGGCAAGAATTATTCAATGGGTTCCTGTTGATGATAATGTTAATGTTAAAATTGTTATGGATGATGCATCAGTTAAGACAGGTCTTGGTGAAGGTGCGCTTCGTGATTTGGAAGTTGGAGACATTGTTCAATTTGAGAGAGTTGGATTTGCACGTCTCGATGAAATTGCTGATGGTGAACTGATATTTTACTTTGCACATAAATAGGTGAATAAAATGACAATGTTTTCAAATGGATTTTCCACACTCCAAATGCCAGAAGATTTCGAACCTGTTGCAACTAAAGATGAATTTAATGACATGTATCTGGTAAATACCAAAATACCTATGTCCATTAAATTTTCAACCACTCCTACACTGGTCGGCCTTCCGGATATCAGAGCGGATATTGAAAAAAATATAAAAGGCAATACTAAAATAAACCTGATTGCTTCTGATTTCATTCCTATTAATGATGATATCTACTATATGGTAGTCTCTTCATTTTCAGATGGTGAAAACGAAATCCGCCGTAATGAATTCTTATATGTCAAAGACAATAATTTGTATATTTTTGAATACACTTATCCCTATGCTGATAGGGAATTGGATGATTTTTATTTGAATGTTATCCGTTCTTTAAAAATCATTGTTCCAAAATATATTGTGGAAAATGGTAGCTATAAGTTGAATAAGGAATAAGCATCGGATAATTTTCCAATGCTTAAAATTTAATTTTTTAATATCTTTTTTTTTAAAATAATTTATAAATATATTTAAATGTGGTGTTTGGTAAAAAAGGTATTTAGTATACCTTTTTCACGTCAGACGGTTTGATAACAATATTTTTTCTTCTGTATTTTACAGAGATATCATCACCGTTGATTGCATAAACCTGGCTTGAATAGGTTTCTCCCTGATGATTGAAAATAATTTCATCACCTTTTTTAAGAACAACCTCATTGTTATTTAATTTTATTTTTATATTGTCTCTTGCAGGTTTTTCTTTAATAGAAATCATTGGTTCATTAATTTTAGGTTGAGGTTCCGGTGTAGTTTGTATCACGTCAAACGCTTTTGGTGTTTCTTCTGGTACTATCGGTTCGAAATCATGTTTGTGATAATCTTCGTATGTTGCATACTCTGCATGAGTTTCATTGATAATTGGAGCAAAGTCATCTTCATATTCATTTACATTTCTGATGTATTCTTCTTCAATTACTTCATTATTTACTACTTCATTTACTTGTTCTTCCTCTTCAGATTCAAATGTGAGTTTTTCTTTCACATCTTGGAATATTTTAGACCCTTTGATTGTATTTGTGATTTTAGCTAGATCCTTTCTGTAGTCCAAATCGTTGTCATATTCTCCAAATACATTTTCGTCTTTTAAATCAGCTCCAGATTTGGAATCTTCTTTGATTTTTGTTGGAGTTTTGAGATTTGGTTCTTTAATTTCATCTGTTTGTTTATCATTAAGTAAAGCGTCAGTAATGCCTTCACTTTTTGAGATGCTTTCCACTACTTCTTTTTCACTTTCTTCACTAGCTGTAGTTATTGCCTCTTCGATATCTTGGGATGTTATGGTAGGTGATTCAATTTTACTTTCTTCACTTTCACTAACTTCCACTGTTTCTGTTACTGAATCAGATTTATTTTCTTCTTCTTTGGTTTCATTAATGGTTTCAGCAATAGTTTCTTCCTCTGCAGGTTCATTAATAACTTCTGCAATAGTTTCCTCTTCTGCAGGTTCATTAATAGCTTCAGCAATTGTTTCTTCTTCTTTGGTTTCATTAATGGTTTCAGCAATGGTTTTTTCTTCTGAAGTTTCATTGAGAATATCTTGAATGGTTTCTTTTGGAACGTCTTCTATGGTATTTTCAACGTTTTTCTCTTCCTGTCTTTGTTTTATGCTTTCTTTAAGTTCTTCGAGTTCCTTATCTTCAGAATCATTTTTATTTGCTTCTCTTTCGCGTTCACTATCTTTTCTTTTTGATTCTTTGATTAATTCGTCAATTGTAAATAAATCTTTTAACTCATGCTTTTCAGGTTTAGGGTTGTTATTTTGGCTCATAATATCCATCTGGCTTTGTTTAATTGGTTCTTGGAATTTTTCAACGGTAGTACCATAATCAACAAATACTTGATTTTGTGATTCGTATTCAATATTTTCATAAGTTGCATTGTTAACTTCATAAACAACGGGTTCTTCATAAATGTCATTAAATGAAGATTTTTCACTTTTTAAGTTAGCAGGTTTAGATTGATTAAGTTTAGTTGGATTACTGGAGTTATCATTATTATCTTTAGATAGCACACTTTTCCCTGAAGAAAACACATTAGTTAAGGATCCTGCGTCTTCAAGTATTGATCCTTCATCATTTTCCAGCTCTTTTCCTCTGTAATGCAATTTAACTAATATTATTGCAATAATAGCTATAATTGCAATTGTTATCCAAATTAATATAGTTATTCCATTCATATTATCCAACTTCTTTATCAATTTTTTAGTATTATATATTTATGTAAAGTAGTTAATTTAAATATTTTCATATGGTAGTTTTTTGTTATAAAAATATTGCATCAACATTTTTTTTGAAAAACATTTAATGCGTCTGACAAATAATCATTCATTTTATATATTGAAAAAATAAAATATAAATTAGATTAATATTTATGAGGTTTAATCATGGTTGTAAAAATTAATGAAAACTATCTTAAATTGAAAAGTAGTTATCTTTTTGTTATGTTACTAAACCTTTAGTACCTGCCGTTATTAAAGCATTTCATGCAGCAGTTGATGAAATGGCTGATGCTGAATCATTTATGGGTTATGGTCCAGAACAAGGTTATGACTTTTTAGCTGAAAAAATTATTGAAAATGAGTATAAAACATATGGAATTGATTTAGACAATTCTGAAGTTTTCATTAGTGATGGGGCAAAAAGTGATACAGCAAACATTCAGGACATCTTCGGAATAGACAATAAGATTGCTGTTACTGACCCGGTTTACACTGTATATGTTGATACAAATGTAATGGCTGGAAGAACTGGTGAAATGAAAGATGATGGTATGTATGAAGGTTTAACCTATCTTAAATGTAATTCTGAAAATGGTTTTGTTCCTGAACTTCCATCAGAGCCTGTAGATATCATTTATTTATGTTATCCTAATAATCCAACAGGTACTACTCTTACCAAAGATCAGTTAAAAGTGTTTGTTGATTATGCTAAAGAGAATAATGCATTAATTTTATTTGATGCAGCTTATGTAGCTTTCATCAATGAAGATGATGTTCCTCACTCCATTTATGAAATTGAAGGTGCAAAAGAAGTAGCTATTGAATTTAAGAGTTTTTCCAAAACTGCTGGTTTTACTGGAACCCGTTGTGCTTACACTGTTGTTCCTAAGGAATTAGTGGGATATGATTCTGAAGGCAATGAAGTTCAAATTAATCCATTATGGAACAGAAGACAAACCACAAAATTCAATGGTGTATCCTATCCAGTTCAAAAAGCTGCTGAAGCAGTTTACTCCGATGAAGGTAAAAAACAAATAGGCGAAATAATCGAATATTACATGGAAAATGCTAAAATCATCAGAGAAAGCTTAACTGACATAGGTCTTGATGTTTATGGTGGAGTAAGCTCTCCTTACATCTGGGTAAAAACACCTAATGATATGGATTCATGGGCATTCTTCGATTTATTATTAAATGAGGCAAATGTTATTGGTACTCCTGGTTCCGGATTCGGTCCAAGTGGTGAAGGGTATTTAAGATTAACTGCATTCAATACATTAGAAAATACCAAAGAAGCAATGGACAGAATTTCAAAATTAGAATTTTAGGTGTTAATATTGAAAGTAATCGAAAAACCAATGACTATTGAAAAAGGCGATTCATTCAAAGTGTTGCTATCTAAATATGGTGCATTATCTTTAGATAAACAAGAAAATTTTTCAGAATTAATCGGTGAAAATGTTGGTCAGTTAGACCTTGAAAAAGGCGTTATATCCTTTGATGATATCACTTTCCCAGTTCAGGTTTTAGGATTTTTCTCTAAAGAGTTAAGTCAATGGTGCTGGGCATGGGATAACGAGGATATCTTCGGTGAAAATTTAATTAAAGCATCACAACAAATCCGAGACATTGGAAATGAATTTGAAGTAGCTGAATTCACCTCTCCAATTCTAAGGTCTAACTATGATGATTGTCATACTGTGGCAATGGTTTCAATAGGACTGTTAGATATGGATGCATATTATGCAGTTTCCGAAGATGGAATTGATATATTTGTAGCCATTAAATCAGATTTGATTGAAGAAAATAATTCTGTCACAAAATTTAGGGATACATATTATACTTTCCAAAAGAATTTCAATATTTATCCAAGAATTGCTTTTGAAGCTTATACAAAGCTTAAAGGATATGGATTTAAACCTCATGATGATTTTGCTTTGGCAAAAATTGGTGAAAGCCGTGTAATGGCAGGATTCACTGAAAGAGGAAATGTCACTCGTATTATAGTGTTTGGCGATGATGAGTAATGATATTATGGATCCGGATTTAGCGGAAGAAATTGAGTATATGATCAATGCTCTTTCTAAATCTGGTTTTTTTAATACTGATGAAATATTGGAAATTTTGGAAGATGAATTTATTGGGGAAAATGTGGATTTTTCTCAATTTAATATTTCTTTAAATGACTTTGACGATGTCAATTTCAATAGGTTGGATAATGCTTTCAACTCATTAACTTCTAAAAATATCGTAGCTATTCATAACTGCGGTTATGATATAAAGGAAGGTGTTAATGATGCTTTTGAACTTTATGTTCATTTAGTAAACAATAAGTATTATCCAGATGGGTTTTGTTTTTATACTTTCGAGGATGTTGAACAGGCGATTCTTGAAGAGAAACTAAACATAACTTTTGGTGATTTTGAAAGAAATGAAAATAAGGCTTTAGAAATTGGAAAAATAGTGTATGATTCATTTAAATCAGAAGGTTTTGAATTGAATTGGGATGAAACTATTGACAATCAAATAGAATTGGTCTCATTTAAATGGGATAAATCTTATGATGGCGAAAGGGAATTTGAAATTGAAGGAGCATATGAAAATTTTACAAAAAGGGTGGTTAAATGAATGGAAGGTCACTTAAATTAATCAGAGATGTAATTATTAATTCAGGTAAATTGACTTCAATAGAAATATCTCAGGACTCTATTTATCTGGAGTTTATGGATGTTGAATTAGGAACTCCAAAAGAAACCGAGGATTTCTCTTTAACAGCCCGTTTTGCAGTCGACTCCTTCTTTACAGTATTTTACAATAATATCTGGGACATTGAATTTTTTTCAAAATATGATTTTAAAAACCAGTTACTCAGTGAAGATGTTCTCTTTGAGGTGGAAGATATCAAATTTGTTGATTTCGAATATCTTAATGATTTCTTCTATGATTATAAAAAAGAAAAATCAATTTCCGTTGTTGATGACTTTAACATTCATAACATCCGTAGTGATTTTTTCATGTTGGTCAAGACAAAAGAGATTGCCATAGTTGTTGGTGGAAATCAACTTGATTTCTTTACTAAACATGAAAAGCTTGATGATGCTTCTCTAAGAGAACTGTCCAATCAATGGATGCTCTACTTTTTGAAATATCATTTGAAAAGAAACATTATCAAGGATCCAATGTGTGAAAATCATCCATTGGTATTGCCTAAAGAATAATTTTTATTCTATTTTTATTTTTTCTTTAAAAATTTTAATTTGATGATTGTTTATTTTTTAGTTTTTAAAAGAAGATGTTAAAATTTTTAATTATTTTTTTAATTTAAAAAAAGTTTTAGTGGTGTGATATTATGAAATTGTAAACATCTCTCACACCTGAAATGAATCCGTTATATTCCTTATTGTGGATATTGCTCATGTCATCTTCAATACGGTCATCCACTTCTTTTAAGAATGTTGTATTGTTGTAATCATGTGATGTGAAATAATGCACCTGAATTGCATAATTTGTATCCTCCCTAGGGAAAACATAATTAACACCAATATGATTCCATGATGTATTTGTATTTTTTGATGGATTTGTGAAATACTGTTTTGAAACGGGAACACCACTTGCAGTAGCGTTTTCATTTTTAAGAACTTTATAATTTCCATTTTCCATATTTCTAAATTTTGCTTCTGAAATGGATGTTATGTGATCTTCGGGCCAATCATCCCAATGGTCAATATAAACATATTTGTTTGTAATGGCATGAGGAGTTTTGGATTCGTTGGTTAAATTCAACTCATCTGTTGTATTCCATGCTTGAGGTACAATTGTTGCGCTGTGACCAAATTCAATAGTTCTGTCGCTATTCACACTTAAGAAACTGTTTATACTATTGACATTTGCTGCAAATACTATAATTATGAGTATAAGTATTATTCCTCGTATAATGTCTCCTCTTCTCATGTTTTATTTCCTCCTTTATGCTCTGTTTTAGACCATTTTCTTTCTTTTCTTGAAAGCATTGTCACCATAGTCATGAAAAATAATGGAATTAAGTGGAAACAATAAACATAATATTTTACAAGGTCTTTGATGTATTCTGCTACAGAAGGTCTGTCTCTTGAAAGGGCAATGAGAATTCCTGGGAAAAATGCAATCATTGATAATATTCCCACAATAAATGGTGCTTCCATTCTAATAACTGTACCTTGATGGAAAATGAACCATGAAATTGCATTAACTATTGTTACTATAAATCCGAAGAAGATTAATAAGTTAAAACTGTAAAATGAAATGTGCTCAAGGATATTGTATTTCTTTCCAATGGATATTTTTGACCTTATAATCTGTGGAAAATAAACGAATAATGTTTCAAAGTTACCAATAGCCCATCTGATTCTTTGTCTGAAAAATGCTCTCCATTCGGTAACTGCTTCCTGATAAACTGCACATTCTCCGCAATAACGTATTTGACCTCCATTAAGAATAATCTTTATTGCTAAATTTAAATCTTCAGTAACAGCAAATCCGTCCCAACGACCGGAATCTATAATTGCTTGCTTTCTTACAAATTGTCCATTTCCTCCTAAAAATCCTGTAGAATCAAGATTGTCTTTTGCAATTAATGTATTTCCAAAGCTTGCAAACTCTACGTGTTGCATACGTGCCAGGAAATTTTCATCTTTGTTCCACATTTTAACTCTTGATTGAACTCCGTCGATTCCATTATTGAGGTATTGGACAATAGTCATTAGATAATCACTTTTAATTTGAGTGTCTGCATCAAAAACTCCAATCACTTCTCCTTTTGATAGTGTTAATGCATCGTTTAAAACAAAACCTTTTCCTTTTCCTGACCTAGGGGGGTGTCTTGTAACGATTTTAAGTTCTGGAATTTCCTTTTTTAAATCAGACAATATTTCTCCAGTACGGTCAGTGGATCCGTCATTAACAACAATAACTTCGAAATTGGATTCTCCATTTTTAGTATAATCTGAATTGCAAACACTTCTGACGGTTGATTCAATTGTGTACTGTTCGTTATGTGCAGGAATAAATATGCTTATAAATGGAAGATCCTCTTCCTCAAAGGGAATGACTTCTTTTTGTTTTTTGAGACTTACAATGGAATTTATAAGCATTGCTATTGTTGGAATTAAAAGCACCCATTGAAGCCATGTAGCATTTCTGCTTAAAATAGCTATGATAATCAATGCAATACAAAGAATTAAAAGAAAACTGGAGTCAGATTTCTCAATTAAGAGCTCAGTATTTTTTTCTTGTATTTTATTTTGGGCAGTTTGCACGCTTAATATATTCTGTTCGTGTTTTTTCAATGAAACTGCCATAGCTCTTTGCAATTCATCTTTATCTACAGGTTTGAGTAAATAATTATATGGATTACTCATTAACAGCTGATCAATTGTTGCATCAAAAACATCTCCAACAATAATGATTACTGGAACATTGAAAATTTCTAAATCACTTGCGGTTTCAAGTAAATCTAATCCTTGCTCTTCTGTATCTAAAAATATTAAATTTGGAGATAGCTCATCTACTTTTTTAAAAATTTCATCTTTTTCGTATGCTGATCCTACATATTCATATTCGTAATCTTCGACATACTCTTTAATTTGGGACAGCATCAATTCTTCAGAGCTAATCGTGAATATTTTAGGTTTGCCTTGGATTAATTTTAAGTCAGTCATTTAAATCTATTGTGTAAAACCACTTGCATCATTTAATTTGTTTTCTTCCAATTTTGCTCTATTGATGGTTATTTTAAGAGTTTTATCGAGTTTGTTTATGTCATATGGTTTTGAAACAAATCCATAAGACCCTTTAACATTGGATTTTTCAAAAGTATCTGTGTCTGTGTTTGCAGTTAAATAGATTACAGGTATTCTTAATTCTGAAATTACTTCTGCAGCTTCTATTCCTTCCATATCTCCTTTTAATTTAATATCCATTAAAACAACGTCAGGTACTTTTTCTGCTGCTACATCAATTGCATCTTGACCAGTATCAACTGTGTCAATTACTTCATAACCTAAATCCTCTAAACTGTATTTCAAATCTAATGCAGTAATTGCTTCGTCTTCAACAATTAAAATTCTTTCATTCATTTTCTACCCTCTTTTATTAAATTATTTTTTTATTATTATATATTGTTTTTTATTTTTTCAAATTATCCTTCAATAGTATGGTCCATATAAATTGGGAAAGTTAATTTATATCCTGTTCCATGTTCATGTTCAAATAACTCAATATGTCCATCTAATTGCTTTGTAAGATTTTTAATGATTTCACAACCGAGATTTTTGGTAATTTTATCGGGATCACTTATTCCAACACCATTGTCCTGAAGGATGAGTTGTGCATTTTCATTGTCGATTTTGGTAATCTTTTTGATAATTTTCTTGTTAGGTTTAGTTTTGTCTGGAAATGCATGTTTTATAGCATTCATTGTTAACTCATCTATAACCAATAGCAACGGTGTAATAACTTCGATTGTTAAAACTAAATCTTCATCCACTTCTGATTCAAATTCAATTCCATCTCTTAGACCAATCAAACTTCTTAATTGACCATCTTGGTCTTCAATATAATCTTTTAAGTTGATATTCTTAAAGTCAGTAGTATTATATGTTTTTTCATGAAGAATAGCAAGAGATGATAATCTTGATTGCATATGGTCAATAATTATGTTTGGTTTGTCTTTGTAAGCTCTTTTTTCAAGGTTTAAGAAACTGTTCAGTACCTGCAGGTTGTTTTTAACTCTGTGGTGAACTTCTTTAATCAGCACATTTTGATGTTCATTCGCCTCCATCAATTCCAGCTGTTTTGTTCTTTCTTCAGTAACGTCAGTTAAAAATCCAATACTGTGTGTATCGGAACCAAATTCGAATCTTTCGAGATAGATTTCACATATTTTTTGGTTATTCTCATTTCCTTTTACATTATATGTGAAAGTCTCTTCAAGCTCGTTGATTTGACCGTCAACGAGTTGTATAATATTATTTATGACATCTTCCTCAACAATATTTTGTATTACTGCACGGGAATGTGAGTAATCTTCGGGATCTTCTTCAATAAGGTGGTAAAATCCTTTTGAAAATTCATATTGTTTGGTATTTAACGGTTCAATAAGCAATGCTAATTTTTTACTATTTTTAAAACCGCTTAACAAGAAATCAACAGGTCTTGTAATCTTTTTATGAGAATATGTGGTCACATCTTTAATTAATCCATAACGGCTAATCAGATTGCCATTATCATCAAATTTAGAGTATAAATTCATTTCAAGATACTTTAATGTTCCGTCATGAGTTCTGATTCTAATGATTGATTCGTAATGTGAAGTTCCTGAATCCATTATCTTGTTGATTTTTTCGACTAATGGTTTATCTTCAGGAATTGTTAAATCGAATATGATGTTATAATATTCATCATATTCGTCTCTAGGACGGTTAATTATATTATAAATACCTTGAGTCCATGAGTATTTTCCATTGATTTTATAATAACTTCCAGTCTGTGCAAAATATTCTATTAAATTGGCTTTGTCTTCATCGCGATTTTCGTCTTCTGGAATATATAATGTGCTTTCGCTTGTATCGATATGGTCTGAAAGGATGAAGATCCGACCCATTTCATAGATTATTTTAACATTTGTGAGTCTGGCTAATTTTTCTTTATGATGGTATAAGAATCTCATATGCTTTATTTCATGAGTTTTATATACTTCAAATAATGATTCATGAAGAAGTTGGTGAAACATGGGGGAAGCTTTACTCAATAATCTTCCTTCAATATCTTCTTGCTGAATATTTCCTCTTTTAAGTGCACTATTTCCCAATCCATGAATGATGAAATCTTCCCCATCTTTATAAGGTACGAAAATATTTATGTCTGTTTTAATATTTTTCATTACTACTGGAAAGGGAATGTTTTCCATTTCAAATTCTTTGGGAGCCTGTATGTAGAATTCTTTTTCATGAACATCATAAACGTTCACCTCTTCGACATTCTCCAATTTTCTATATTCTTTATGTATTCTCATTGTGATCCCTCGATTTCGTGTTCAAAAGTTTTTGGAAATGTTAATCTAAATCCAGTTCCAATATCAAGTTCTAAAACTTCAAGTTTACCATTAATTTGTCTTGTTAGACTCATTATTATCTCCCAACCCAAATTATGGTTAATTAGTTTTTCAGGACTTTCAATACCAACTCCATTATCTTTTAAAATTAATTCGCAAACATCATCATCGATATAATCGATTTTTTTGTAAATTGTTTTATCTTCCTGATTTTCATTAGGAAACGCATGTTTTATTGCGTTCATGGTTAATTCATCAATAATTAAAAGTAAAGGTGTGATGATTTCCATGGATAAATGGATTTCTTCATTAATGTGTGATTTAAATTGTATGTCCTTTGCTGTAAAGAGGTTTTGAAGGGTTTCATCTTGGTCTAGGATATAATCTTTAAGGTTGACATTGATGAAATTTGTTGTATTGTATGTTTTTTCATGAAGCAGAGCAAGTGAAGATAAACGGGCTTGCATATTGTCTAAAATTTTATTCGGGTTACTTCCATATGCTCTTCTTTCAAGGTTTAAGAAACTGTTCAATACCTGTAAGTTGTTTTTAACCCTGTGGTGAACTTCTTTAATTAAGATATTTTTGGTTGCATTGGATTCAATTAGTTCTTTTTGTTTTTGGCGTGCAACTGTCACGTCAGTTAGAAATCCTATGCTATGGGTCTTATTTCCGTAAGTGAATCTTTCAATGAACAATTCACAAATTTTTTGATTTTCTTCATCGCCATTCACATTAAAAGTCAAAATTGTATTTATCTCTTCAATTTCGCCTTTAATTAACATCTTAAGATTTTCTCTAATTTCCTCTTCATCAATATAGTCAATAATTTTATCGCTGTGAACGTAATCGCTTTTTGGTATTTCTATGATTTTATAAAATCCCTCGCTAAACTCATATCTTTTACTTAATGGTTCCACGAGTAATGATAGTTTGGAATTCTGATTAAAACCATTTAACATGAAATCGACAGGTCTGGTCATATGTTTGTGGGAATCAACACTGATGTCTTTAAATAATCCATAATGGCTTATTTCTTCACCGTTATCATCGAATTTGGAGTAGAGATAAGTATCCAAATATTTTATTTGACCTCTGGGTGTTGAAATCCTAATGATGTTTTCATAGGTATCAGTTTCAGGGCTCATGGTTTCAAGCAACTCTTCAACTAAAGGTCTGTCTTCAGGTATCACCAAATCAAAAATGATATTGTAAAATGCATCCCTTGGCTCTTTTGAACGATTTATGATGTTATATATCCCGGGCGTCCAGACATATTCGTCTCTTGTTTTATAATAGCTTCCGGTTTGGGAGAAATATTCTATTAGATTGGCTTTATTTTCATTATCTTGTAATTTTTGTTCCTCTTCACTAATTTCCGGTTCTTGATTAGTTTCTTTGAAATCAGAAATTAAATATATTTCATTATCATCTAAAATAATGTGTATATTGGCTAATGTTTGAATTCTGTCGCTAATGTAATAGATTATTCTTATGGCCTTTGTTTTTCCGGTTTTATAAACTTCTTTTAAATCATCTTTTAAAAGGTCATAGAAAAATGGAGAGCATTGGCTGAATAATCTATATTCTACTTGTTCGAGATTCACGTTTGCTCTTTGAAGTATGTTCCATCCAATTCTTTCTATTATAAAATCTTCACCATCGTCAACGGGTAGAAATACATCAATATCTGCAGGGACATGTTTCATAATATTGCTAAAGCGAACTTTATCAGGTTTCATTACCTGGGGTGCTTCCTGATAAAATTTTGAAGAGTCAACATTATAAACTCGAATCTCCTCTACTTTTTCTAGTTCTCTATACTGTCTTTCAATATGCATGAGTATTACCCTAGTGTTTCATTAATATATAATATATTTTATAATTCATTAATATTTATAATATTGGAAAAGCTTTTTAATAATTAAATGATAAAATAATAGTGGTATGAAAATTTCATATTTTCATTTTAATATTAATTTTTAAGGAGTTATTAAATGACTTGTAGTATTTTAGTTGGTGGCGCATGGGGTGATGAAGGTAAAGGAAAATGCATCACTTACCTTTGTGATAATGATAAGCCACAAATTATTGCTCGTGCAGGTGTTGGACCTAATGCAGGGCATTCCGTTGAATTTAACGGAGAAAAATATGGTTTAAGATTAACCCCCTCAGGTTTTGTGCATACTGATGCTAAACTCATGATTGGTGCTGGAGTTTTAGTAAATCCAGACGTATTGTTTAGCGAATTTGAAAACCTGAAAAAGTATAATGTTAAAGAAAGAATGTGTGTTGATCCTAGATGTGCAATAATTAATGAGGATCATATGGATCGTGATAAATCTTCAGAGCATTTGGCTAAAAAAATAGGAAGTACTGGTTCTGGATGCGGACCTGCGAACTCAGATCGTGTAATGAGAACAATAGATCTTGCAAAAGATGTTCCTGAACTTGAAGAATACATTACTGATGTATCTTTAGCCTGTAATGAAGCTATTGACAATGGTGAGAATGTATTTATTGAAGGATCACAGGGTTTTGCTCTTTCACTTTACTATGGATCATATCCATATGTAACCAGTAAGGATACCACTGCATCAACATTCGCTGCTGATGTGGGAGTTGGACCGACTAAAGTAGATGAAGTCATTGATGTATTTAAAGCTTATATTTCCCGTGTTGGTGAAGGTCCGTTCCCAACAGAAATGACTCAGGAAGAAGCTGAAAGCAGAGGTCTTGAAGAATATGGTGTTGTAACTGGAAGACGTAGGAGAATAGGTTACTTCGATATGGAACTTGCAAAGGAATCCTGCAGAATCAATGGTGCAACTCAAATTGCTCTTACCTGTGTTGATAGATTATTTGACTGTGCACGTGTACAAAACTACGATGAATTGTCTGCTGAGACTAAAGCTTTCATTGAAGATATTCAAACTGAAACTGGTGTGCCGGTAACCATTATTTCTACTGGACCGGATTTAAAAGACACAATCGATTTAAGAAAAGAATTGTTATAAATTCTTTTTTTTTACTATTTTTTTATTTAGTATGGTGGATATTATTGTCTTCCATATGTAAACTAACTCTTTTTTGAATATATTCTCTTTTGTATGTGGATTTTTGATACTATTTTTAATTTCAAATAAATTTAAAATACAATAACATACAAAGTACCTGGAAATAAAGGCGGTGTTGATGGAATGGTCGCTGGTTTCCCTATGGCAATGGCTTTCGGTAAATGTAGGGAAACAATGTTGGTGGAAACATGTCCGGAGGATTGTTTGCAGGGGGTCAAAACTTTGGAGCTAATCAACAGCAAGCAAATCATGCACCACAACAACAAGCAAACCCAGCACAACAACTAGTTAATGATGAACCGCAAGGGGATGTTTTATTCTGTACTAACTGTGGAAATAAATTAGCTCCAGATGCAATGTTATGCTCTAAATGCGGAAACAAGGTACAGCAAGAGTTAAAATGTAGCAACTGTGGAAGATCACTTGAACCGGATGACATGTTCTGTTCAGGATGCGGTCAACCTACAAATGAATAGATGAAATATAATTCATCATTCATTTTCACTATTTAATGCCGTTGCCAACCAATATATGGATTATATAATTATTCATCCTACAAGTCCAATCATGACTGTGATTAAAATAGCAGCATCAGTCATCAAATGAGACAAATAAGACACGAACAAGTTTTTAGTTTTTAAATATGCATATAAATGAAATATTGAACCTGCTCCTTGAATTACTAATACTGAGACAATAGTTGTGCCAGGTTCTAAATGTGTTAAACCAAAAAAGATTAATGTAAGTATGGAAGATGCTATAATTGATAATCTTCTGTCGGAAGTGTATTTGAAGAAAACTCTCAATAAGAACATTAATGGAATGAATTTTATTAATTCTTCAGCCATCATGGAAAATATCAAAGATACAATTGTAACAATATTTGCATCGCTAGTTCCAACATCCGGAAGGCCTGAAGTAAATAATAAACTGGTGAATATGGATGAATAGACGATATATGCCAAACCCATCAATACTGCAAGAATAAGTTCATTTTTTGTTGGTTTTTGAAAAAACAATGAATAATCCCAATTTGAAAAGTATAACAACGGGATTAACAATATTAGAAGGAAGACAATGCTACCTATAATTTCATTTGAAGCAGCGACGATTCTGTAAGTGTAATATGCAATAGGAATACATATTAACAATACCAACCATCCAATAGTGGACATCTTCGGATTCTCATTATAATATGGAAAATCTTTATCATTATCTAAATTAAACATTAAAAACACCTATTTGATTAAAGTTAGGATTATAATTTGGATTTTTGAAAATGTGATTTCAAAGTTATTGACATAATCATATTCCTAACTCAATCTGTTCTAAAATATGTTGTATCATTCAATTATCTTAAACTTTATTACTTTTTATTTTTAAATAACATTCTATGTATAAAGATATGATAATCGTTAGAGGGGCAAAAGTTCATAATCTAAAAAATATTGATGTTGACATTCCACTTGGAAAAATTGTAGCTATTAGTGGAGTTTCCGGAAGCGGAAAATCATCACTGGCTTTGGGGGTGTTGTATTCTGAGGGGTCTCGAAGATATTTGGATGCTTTGTCAACTTATACTCGTCGAAGAATTACACAGTCTCAAAAGGCTCAGGTCGATTCAATTCAATATGTTCCTGCAGCGCTCGCACTTCACCAAAGGCCAAATATTCCAAATATTCGATCTACTTTTGGAACTTCAACAGAACTTTTAAACTCTTTGAGATTATTATATTCAAGATGCGGTAATTATTTTTGTCCAAATGGACATATGTTGGAGCCAACTTTAAATGTGGCTCGTGAAATTCCTTTGAAATGCTTGGAATGTGGTGAAGAGTTCTATGGCCTTGGAGCTGAGGAATATGCATTCAATTCCGATGGGGCGTGCCCGTCATGTAGTGGTACTGGTTACATTCGGGATGTTGATGATTCTAAATTAGTGTCTGATGAGTCAAAGACCCTGGAAGAAGGTGCTGTTGATGCTTGGAATCAATTTGGGATTTCCTGGATGTATCATGTTGCAGGAGAGCTTGGTGTAAGGGTAGATGTTCCATTTAAGGATTTAACAGAAGATGAAAAGGATATTGTCTATAATGGTCCTGCAATTAAAAAATATATTAATATTCCATCCAAAAACGGTAAGCTGTTTGAATTGAACGCAGAATATAGAAATGCTCACAGGGCTATTGAAGAGGCTTTAAAAAATGCAAAAACAGAAAATGGACTGATAAAAATTAATAAATTCTTAACAACTAAAGTTTGCAGTGATTGTGGAGGTACTAGATTAAATTTCAAAGCTAGACAGACATTATTGGGTGGAATCAATATTTCTCAGGCTTGTGAAATGAATCTGAAGGATTTAGTTTCATGGATTAAAGATGTGGTAAGTGAATTGCCGAATGATGTGAAGGCAATGGCAGAGGATATAACCGAAGAATTCATGGACAATGCAAAAATTTTGCTTGATTTAGGTTTAAGTTATATTTCTCTTGACAGGCCCTCAAATACATTATCTACTGGTGAATTGCAAAGGGTTCAACTTGCAAAAACCTTAAGAAATCGCACAACCGGAGTGCTGTATGTTTTGGATGAACCTTCAATAGGCCTTCATCCCAATAATGTTGATGGACTCATTAATGTTATTAAAAGACTGGTTGAGGATGGAAATTCCATTATTTTGGTTGACCATGACACAAAGATATTGAATATTGCTGATTATATGGTTGAAATGGGTCCTGAAGCAGGTGCTGATGGTGGAAATATTATCGCACAGGGGTCCTTGGAAGAAATTAAAATGAATCCATCATCCCAAATTGCCCCATTTTTAACAAACTCAGAAAATGTCATTGTTAGGGATAAACCTTCGGATATTTTTGAAAATGGGGAAATTCGAATTAAAACAAATGAAATACACAATGTTAAGAGGATGGATGTTGGAATACCAAAAGGAAAATTGACTGTAGTTAGTGGAGTTTCCGGAAGTGGAAAGACCACTCTACTTTTAGAAGCATTATATCCTGCTGTTAAATCATACATTAACAATGAAGATATTCCAAATGAAGTTGGGGATATTGAATGTGATGGAATTAAAAAAATAGATTTGATTGATAGTGTTCCGATTGGAAAAAATGTTAGAAGCACTGTTGCAACATATTCAAAAGTTTTAGATGATTTGAGGCGTGAATTCGCCAAACTCACCGATGAATATAAAATGGCGGATTTTTCATATAATACTGGAAAATTAAGATGTGAAACTTGCAACGGTACAGGAAGCGTGTCAATGGATATACAGTTTCTGCCGGATGTTGAATTGACATGTCCTGATTGTGATGGACTCAGATATGGTAAAAAAATTGAAGAAATCAAATATAATGGTCTTTCCCTATCAGATATTATGAGTTTAACAGTTGATGAGGCATTGGAAGAATTGTTCGGTCTTAAAAAAGTTACAAACAAACTGCAAAAGCTTTCTGATTTGGGTTTGGGTTATTTGACTTTGGGTGAAGCAACTCCAAGTTTATCTGGTGGTGAAGCACAAAGGCTTAAATTGGCCTCTGAAATTGGAAAATCCCAAAAGAATTCCATATTCATATTCGATGAACCGACAATAGGTCTTCATCCACTGGATGTAAAAGTCTTAATTGACGTATTCAATCATTTGATTGAAAAGGGCGCAACGGTAATTGTAATAGAACATGATTTGGATTTGATAGCCAATGCGGATTATGTCGTTGATATTGGAATAGATGATGACAATTTTGGCGGTGACATTCTTGCCAAAGGTAGTTTGAAAGATATAATCAATTCTAAAAAAAGTTTAACAGGTAAATATTTGGCCGAAAAAGAATTGTGTGATGGTTTGTAATTCAAAAAAGTTGTTTAAAGTTCATTTAGTGAAAATGAACTTAAGTCTAATAAATCAAATGTCAATATTTTTGGAGCGACAGTTACTTTTCCAACTCCGGTTATTATTTTATAAGCTTCAAAAGCTTCAAGACATCCGATTAAATTCGGTGTCGGTCCAATAACTGGAGGAACACCTGAAGTAACATTTTTCAAATCACCAATAACCTCATCGCTTAATTCCTTGCCTAATGAAGGTAAGTTAAACATTTCTTCATAACTTTTTTCACTATTAGGCAAGAATACTGTAATCTGACCTAATGTTCCATGAATTGCACCATGAATGTAAGGGATTCCAAGTTCTTTAGCTTTTCGTGATGCGATGACTCTTGTTAAAACATTATCCAGAGCGTCAATAACAATATTTGAGTCTCCTATTACTTTATCAATATTGCTTTGGTCAACATGCTCATTGAAAATTGTAGTTTTTACATATGGATTAATTAATCTGACTTTTTCTGCAGCTACACTACTTTTATCAAGCCCTAAATCTGAAATTGTAGCTAATGTTTGACGATTTAGGTTTGATAAGTCAAATGCATCTTTGTCAACTAGAACGAGTTCTCCAATACCCATTCTTGCAAGCATTTCTATAGTTTCTCCACCAATTCCACCACAGCCGATTACTGTGACTTTTGCATCTTTGAATCTTTGTTGTTCACTTCTTGTTGCTATGCTCATTTGACGTGACGCAATTTCCCAATATCCGTCACCGATATATCTTGTTGGCATTTTATCACCTATACGTTTCTTCGCAATTTTTTTAATATTTCCATAAATTCATTAAGCGCAAGGTCATAATTTTCAAAATTATGCCCTTCAATTAATCCGTTTTCAAAAATAGTAATGTTTTCCAATTCTATTTTTTCACTTGATTCGGATATTATGTCTTTAATTTGTTTTTTGGTATTTTTCATGTTGAGTGAAAATGGAAGTTGGTATGAAAATGAACCTTCAAAATAGTCGACTGTTATCGTGTCATCATCATCAATTTGTGATAAATTTAAAACAACTTTTTTAAAACCTTGTCCTTTTAATTCATCATTTATCTGTTTAAATTGTTCTTTATGGAAAATTTCATTTATTTTATCAACTTCAATAATACCAATTTCTCCTAAATCTCTAACTTTCACAATTTCGCAGTTAGTTCTATCTAAAATAAAATTTTCACAGTGGCTAATTCTTTCAATCTTTTCTTTAGTCGTGCGTGTATTTGTCGGGATTCTAGTTGCAAGGCATGTGGTGGATTTGGAATAAGGAATATTGTGACTGTCCAGATATTTGTGAATTTCTTTAGATGTTAGATTTGCTGTGATTAATGGTGTCTCAAATCCTTTTTCATATGTGATTAAAATCCCCGGCCTATCACAAACTAGATCGCTGATATTATTTCCATCACAAATATATTCAAATCCCTTTTCTTGGGCAATGCTTTTAATTTTTGTATACATTAAATCTCTACATGTAAAACAGCGCTTTGCATCATTGGATAGGAAATATTCGTTTTCATAAAAGTTAATATCAACTATTTCATGTTCGATTCCAAAATGTTTGGCCATTCTTTCACTATGTTCCATAAAATCAGCTGGCATTAAGTGATTGTTGATAGTAATAGCCAAGGTATCTTTAGAAACTTTAGAAGATAAATAAGCTATTAGTGTTGAATCAGCACCGCCTGAAAAACCAACAGCTACTTTTTTGTCTTTTAAAATATTTTCAACGATTTTAATTTTATCTTCTAAATTCATTTTATCCCTTAAAAAAATTTATATTCGATATTTTGAATTCATTAATATTTTTCTGTTTTATGTATATTTTAGATTTTGGAGTCATGCACAATGAAATGCTTTAGGAAAAATATAACAATAGTTATTTTTTCCATAATTAATTAATAGTTAAATTGATATATTCACTACTAAAATATAATCATTTTCTTTTTTAAAGATTTCAACACTTTTAAATCCTGCATTTAGCAAATATTCTTTTAGTTGTGGTGCATTATAAACGCTCATTCCTTCAACTGTCGCTAGCCATTTTTCATCATCAGGGTGGGTTCCATCTGTTCCCTGTGCAATCATGAATCGTCCATTTGGTTTAATAATTCTTGATACTTCTTTGAATGTTTCACCGATGTTGGGCCAGAAATATATGGTTTCAAAAGCACTCACCAAATCATAGGTGTTATTATCAATAGGCATGGCACTGACATCCGCTTGAATAATGTTACATCGTCCATTATCGACCTCTTGTTTGTTTTGCTTAATTGAAGAGTTCACAGAGACTTCAGAATAATCCAATCCATCCACATTTGCCGATGTCAGTTTAAGGAATTTTTCAATATTGACTCCTCCGCCGCAACCGATATCCAATATTCTATCGTTTTCATTAACATCTACACATTCAAAAGCAAATTCTGATATGTATTTGTGGTTTTCATTCATATTTCTAATTGTTTGAATGCCTTCTTCTCCATGGGGCTTCATACATTGGGTAATCTTTTGATCTACCATAATCAAAACCTTCAGTATTTTGTATATGTTAATAGTTTGGAAAAGCAATTGTTAAAAAATTAATTGTTAATATAAAAAGGCAGTTCATTTTTAGGAAATATTTATATATTAAAATAAATATAACAATTGTTATCATAATATAACTATTGTGATAATCAATAATAGGAGGATAATATATGTGTGAAATTTTTTGTTTTAAGCAAGTAAATGAATGTCTGCAGTGTTTTTATAATCACTCTGAAGAACATCCGCATGGATGGGGATTAGCTAATATGCAATCAAATGAATTTGTTATAGATAAAGAACCTGTAAAAGCAACATGTAGTCAACACTTAAGAAATATATTGTCTAATCCTGTTGTTGGTAAAAATGTATTCGCTCACATAAGATTAGCTACCGTGGGTGAGATAATATCTCCCAATTGCCACCCATTTACACAAGTGGACGATAATAACAGATCCTGGATGTTAATCCATAATGGAACTATATTCGATTATCCTCTGCTTGACAACTACATTGATCAAGAATCCGGAGATACTGATTCCGAGCGAATACTACTATATATAATTGATAAAATTAATGATTTTGAAAAAGCTAAAGGTGGCTTATCAACAATAAAAGAGAGATTCAACATATTAACGGAAGTAATATCAGATTTATCAAAAAATAATAAGTTAAATTTAATGATTTATGATGGGGATCTAACTTATATTCATTCTAATATGAGGGATTCCCTATATTATTTAAAAAATGAAGAAGGTTTTTTAGTTGCTTCAACTCCATTGACTGATGATAAAAATTGGAAACCCGTGGAATTAAATAAATTGTTCGGTTTAATTGATGGAAATATTATTTTTGAAAGTAGTGAGCATGAAAACGAATTTATATTGACTGAAGAACATGAAAAAGCAATTGAAGAATTTTTAAATTCATTGAATAGGGATGGGATTAATGATTAATGAGGAACAGGTCAGAAGCAAATTGTATGAAGAATTTATACAACCGACTAATCAAAAAAAGGATTTCATTGGTGTTGAAATTGAAATTCCAATCATTAATCTTGATAAAAAAGCAGTTGATTTTGAGTTAGTTCATGAAATTACTCATAAATTTCAAAAACAATACTCTGATTTTAAAACTGATGGCATTGATTATGACGGCAATGTGTTTGCAGTAAAAAATCCGAAAACTGACGACATCGTTTGCTACGATTGTTCTTACAATAATATAGAATTTGCAATGGGTCGTGAAGAAGAGTTATTTGCTATTAATGACCGCTTCTGTGACTATTATTCTTTTGTAAAGGAATGCTTTGAAGAGCATAATCATACGTTAACAGGAATGGGCATAAATCCATATAGAAAATATAATGAAAATATTCCTATTCCTTCTGAAAGATATTTGATGCTTTATCATCATTTAAAATCTTTTAAAAAATATAAAAACATTCCAATGCATTTTCACAGATTCCCTGAATATGGAATGTTTTCATCAGCTTCACAGGTTCAATTGGATATCTATAAAGAAGATTTGGTGAAAACAATCAATGTCTTTTCTAAAATTGAACCAATTAAGGCATTATTATTTTCCAATTCCGTTTTATTTGGACAAAATGATAACATCACCTGCTTTAGGGATGCATTATGGGAATATTCAACTCATGGGGTAAATCCACATAATATTGGAATGTATGATGTTGATTTTAAGGATTTAAATGATCTTCAATCTTATCTTGAGTCTTTAAATATATATTGTGTCATGAGAGACGGAGCCTATATCAATTTCCCTTCAATGAATCTTTTGGACTATTTCAGCAGAGATTATGTTAAAGGTGAAATCTATTGCAATGGAGAATATAGAAACATTGAAATTAAGCCTTGCATTAGTGACATTAAATATTTAAGACCATTTAAATTTATTAATTTGACATTTAGAGGTACAGTCGAATTTAGGAGCATTTGCACTCAACCAATTCGCGATTCCATGTCTGTTGCAGCATTTCATTTGGGTCTTAAAGGAAAACTCGATGAATTAGATGACATAATTGCCAATGATACTGCAATATACCATAAGGGATACACTGCAGGTGAACTTAGAAAATTATTGATTCAGGATGAAATTCCACAAATATTCAATAAAAAGGAATTGTGTGCATTATCTAAAGAAATTGTCGATTTGGCAAAACAGGGACTTGAAGAAAGAGGAATTGGTGAAGAAGTGTTCTTAAATCCTTTATATGGTCGTATTAAAAAACATACAAATCCCGGTAAGATAATCATCGATTCAATAAAAAATAATGTCAAAATCGAGAAGTTGATTGATGATTATGGCAGATTAAGCATAATTTAGATGATGGTCGTGATGAAATGAATTTAGCGAATTTATCTAAATTATCATCAAATGAAATTTTGGAAGGTTCATTTGGTATTGAATGGGAATCTTTAAGAGCAAAAGGCGATGGTAAACTATCTTTAACACCTCATCCTGCTGTTTTTGGAGATAAATTGACAAATCCTTTAGTTACTACAGATTTTTCTGAAAGTCAAATAGAAATAATAACTCCCACCTTTGACACTATTGATGGGGCATTTGAAAACTTTTCTTTATTGTCTGATATGGTAAACTCATCACTTCCAAAGGATGAGTACCTTTGGTTTCAGTCAATTCCATGTATTTTGCCCTATTGGGACCAAATTCCAATAGCCCAATACTCCGAAGAAGGTGAATCATCTCAAAAATATCGTGAAGATCTTGCTCGCAGATACGGTGTTAAAAAACAGATGATTTCAGGAGTTCATTTTAACTTTTCGTTTTCTGAAAAATTCTTGAAAAAATTATACTCGTTGGAAAATGATGATTTGAGCTTTAAGGATTTTAAAGACAACATTTATTTAAAGATTGCTAGGAATTATCTGAGATATTGCTGGCTGATTATTTATCTGACAGGATGTTCGATCGGTTCTCATAAAACATTTTCAAATGATTGTATTCACTTGATGGATGCTAAGGATGACTATGGCAGTTATTATTCCACCCGTGGACCTTCATTTAGAAATGCATCTTGCGGATATAAAAATTTAAAAGAATTGTATCCATCTTATAATTCCGTTGATGAATTTGTAAGTGACATTAATTCTTTCATTGATAATGGGGACTTATCTGAAGCAAAAGAGCTATACACTCAAATAAGATTAAAACCAAAAAATCCTAAAGACCTATTGAATTCATTAACCTGCGACGGTATTGAGTATATTGAAATAAGGACATTGGACATTAATCCTTTTTATCAATGCGGAATCGTAAAGAATGATATGAAATTTCTGCATTTGTTTTTAATTTATATGCTTGTCAGAGAGGAATCTGATTATTTTGCCTGGCAAAAAGAAGCTAAAATCAATGAAGAAAGGACTGCCGAATGTGGGTATGTTGATTCAATGAGATTATTGAATGACGGTCATGAAGTAACCCTTAAAGAATGGGCTTATGAAATTATAAACGAAATGATTATTATGTGTGATGTATTGGAAATAGATGGATTTGATACTTTAAATTTAATGTTAAATCGTATTTTAAATCCTGATTTTACTTATGGTAAAATGCTTTTGAGTTTAATTAAGCAATATGGTTACATTAACGCTCACATAATTTTATCTAAAAATAATAAGCAAACCAGTATTGACAATTTGAAAAGTTGCGATGTTGATGGCTGCGGTGAGGTTAAAAAATATTTCGATGTTGCATTGGCAGGCAAGTAATTTTTATTTTCAGTTTAAAAGTATGATGATTGTGATATTATGGAGTTTTTAAGACAGACTGATGTAATTCAATGGAAAGATGGGGAATACCAAACAATTAAAGAAAATAGTGTTGATGATGAATATACATATTTGTTTATTGATTATTTGCCTCCCCGTAAGTTTTCAACTTATCCAATAGATTTAAAAGACTTTGCTGTCGGGTATTGTCTTGGAGAAGGCTTAATAAAAGATTATGGTGATATTGAATCAATGACATTGGATGGTACAAACATATTAATTTCCACAAAGTTAAATCATGACCCTGAGGAAGACCTGGAACAGGAAGGCATTGTTCAGGAGAGAAAAGGCAATTGTGAACATGCCTGTGTTTGTAGATTGCTTGAATATCAGGGAGTAAACTCCGATAATGCAGGAGGAATAAGATCAGAATTAAAAACAATTGAACGCAATAATTCAGATTTGAAAATTGATGCAACCCAAATTATTGAGGATATGAATCATTTGACTGATGAGGCAAAAATATGGCAAAAAACTGCAGGTGTGCATGTTGCCCAACTCAAATATAAAGATAATATCATAATTCGTGAAGATGTAAGTCGTCATGTTGCTGTTGACAAGGTCATTGGGGCTGCTGCAAAAGAGGGTTATGATTTTAATCAATGTTATATTTCATATAGTGGGAGAATGCCTGCTGACATGCTGATAAAAGTAATCAGAGTAGGTATCCCTATAATCATTTCAAATGCCGCTCCGGCATCTTCGGGAATTGATGTGGCACGTACAGGTAACATTACCATGATTGGTTTTGTAAGGGATAACAGGTTCACGATTTTCACTGCACCAGAACGCGTGAATTTGGATAAATAGTTAATTGTGCAGTGTAACTAACAAAAAATCAATAAGGTGTGATAATGAAGTTTAATTTAAAATTCAATGATATTGATGAAGAAAGAAACTTAAAAGATGATTATTCTATAAAAAATTTGTTTGATGATTTGAGCGTATCCGGTCAGACAATTGTTGCAAAACAGAATGGCGAACTAGCTGTTGAGGAAAGTTTGATTAATGATGGTGATACGATTCAGTTGATTCAAATAATTTATGGTGGATAATTTTTACCTTTCGTTAATTTTTTCAAAATATTTATATAATATTTATAGTTTATACTATAATTAGGGATTCAATATAACAATTGTTAATTAAGTATATATTTATAGGATATTTTTAATAATTAATAATTGTAATTAATTTAAATTAATTCGGTGAATAAAATGAATAAAAAGATAGCTTTTGTTTTAGTGTTGGCACTTGCTGCATTTTTGGTAATGGGTTCAGCTAGTGCAGGTCTTTTCGACTTCTTAGGGGGAGGAGACAACACTGTAAAAATAGGATATTTACCTTCAGATCACGACGCAGCATTGTTTGTCGCTGATAAACAAGGTTTATATGCTGAAAAGAATATTACTACTGAACTTGTTCAGTTTAATAATGGTGGAGACTTGATGACTGCTATGGCTAGTGGTCAAGTGGATATTGGATATGTGGGAATAGCTCCTGTTCTATCTTCTGTTTCGAAAGGAGTTCCTGTTAAAGTTATTTCCTCTGCTCAAACTGAAGGTAGTGGAATTGTTGTAACTAAAGATTCTGGAATTAAATCTGCAGCTGATTTGAAAGGAAAATCAATTGCAACTCCTGGTGAAGCTTCAATTCAACACGTATTGCTTTCATACTACTTGAAAAAGAATGGATTATCAACAAATGATTTAAACATTTCTGCTATGAAAGTTCCTTCAATGAATGATGCTTTAAAAACCAAACAAATTGACGGTATTATTACTTTCCAACCTTATGTAAGTATTGCAGCAAACGATACTAATAATGTTGTTTTGGAAAACTCTTCTGGAATTTTACCAAATCACCCATGTTGTGTAGTTGTCGCATCTGATGATTTCATTAAAAACCATGAAGACAAAACTAAAGATATCTTAGATATCCATAAAAATGCAACTAAATACATTAATGATCAAATAGCAGCAGGCAATTCTTCTGAAGTTGTAAAACTTTTACCTGAAGATATTGTTTCAGATGCTCATTTAGAAGCAAACTCATTACAAAGTTTCCCATTCATTTCTGGTATTGATAACAGTTTCAAAGCAGATGTGGATGCATTCCAAAAATTAGAAGTGGATATTGGTATCTTAAACAATACAGTTTCCCACGACAAATTGTATTGGGGAGCATAGTTATCTAACTATGCTTTTTTTTAATTTTTTTCGTATTCTTTTTTGATAATTTCCATGGATTCTTTTGTTTGACTATCTCCGATTCTTCCAATCATTCTTTCGTTTTCAATGACTCTTTCCATATAAACGGCTCTTTTTTCATCATCGACAATCCGATATCTTGAAAAATTAACTAAACATTCTATTAAACCGGATAATCCTCGATTATAAGCTTTAATACTTTCATCAATGATGGTTACACTTTCAATTTTGCCTTTAATTAAAAATATGCTTTGGTCATTGTCAATTGGAGTATTTTCCGATTTTTGTTCTTCAATATCAACTACATTGACAATTATGTATGATCCCGCATCTTTTAAAATGGCAATATCCTCATCATCGGTGTAATATTCGCTCGGAAGTTTGCTGATTGTGGATTTGGTAAAAATTAGGGGGTCTTGTGTGATGTTTACAACATATCTTTTGCTTTTTTTGATATTTTCCAGGGTTTTTGACCCTTCAAATATTCTACATCCTACATTATCTTTTCCAAAATACTTTAAACCAATTGCGGCAGAGTTTTTAATGCCGTTCTCGTCAATTGTAGTGTAAATGCATTCATATCTTTCTTCAGTGTTGATTCCAATTTTTTCTAAATCAGAATTCATTTTACCATTTCCTGCTGGTTTGGAAAAGCTTTAGCTATTTTGTTAAGATTTGAAAACACATTTATAAGTGAATCAATGTATTTTTCAAGGTCTTTATTATTGATATCTTTCAAAGCATCAATATATTGGGGAAACACCTGTTTTCCATTTTCAAAAAATAGGTAGTAATCATTAAACTGTATTTCATCTTCATTTAAGTCAGAAATGATGTCTTTGTATAACTCTTCAAAATCTCTACAACTTTCTTTAAACATTTTTTCAATATCATCACTATCCGGTGATGTTTCCAATTTTTCTAAAGCGTTGTTTAATCTAATCATAGAAATTGTATAAAGTTCTAAATCGATTTCACCGTTCATATATAATCACTATAATATATGATTCAAAAAATAAAAAAAGAGTAATTTCTCATATGAGAAATTATAATTTGATTTTAATATCGAGTGCAGATGAACCTTCTTCGTATACGAAGATTGGGTTAATGTCTAACTCGGATATTTCTGGGAAGTCTAAGGTTAATCTAGCTACTCTTTTAATAGCTTCTTTAACTTCTTCGACGTCACAAGGAGCTTCACCTCTGTATCCTTCAAGTAATTTGGATACTTTGGTTGAATCAATTTGTTCATCAATTTCTTGAGAGCTCATTCCTTTTGCAAGGTTGAATGAAACGTCTTCAATAAGGTTTACATAGATTCCACCCATACCGAATGCAAT